>CAIYQA010000226.1 GCA_903928175.1 uncultured Spartobacteria bacterium
GTAAGCAAGTGGATAATGGCAAATCAACAGTAACGAAATTTGAAAACCAAATCCCCCACCACCGCCCAATCCCTCGGCTCCCTCGTCAAATCCGCGCGGGACATCATGCGCAAGGACAAGGGGCTCAATGGCGACCTTGACCGGTTGCCGATGCTCACTTGGGTCATGTTCCTGAAATTCTTGGACGACTCCGAGCGGATGCGCGAGCAGGAGTCGCAGCTTGCGGGCGAAAAGTTTGTCCCGGCCATTGCCACGCCTTACCGCTGGCGCGACTGGGCGTCCAAGGCGGACGGCATTACCGGCGACGAGTTGATTGCGTTCATCAACCAGGAGGAATGCATCCGCCCGGACGGCACGCGCGGGCCGGGGCTGTTCCCTTACTTGCGCGGATTGCAGGGGCGCAACGGCAACCTCGACCGCCGGGACGTGATCGCCACGGTGTTCAAGGGGACCATCAACCGGATGATCAACGGCTACCTGCTGCGCGATGTGATCGCCAAGGTGGATGCCATCCATTTCGATTCCACCGAGGAACTCCACACTTTGGGGCACCTCTACGAGTCGCTGCTGCGCGAAATGCGGGATGCGGCGGGCGATTCCGGCGAATTCTACACCCCGCGCGCTGTGGTGCGGTTCATGGTCGCCGTCACCGATCCCCGGCTGGGCGAGTCCGTTCTGGACCCGGCGTGCGGCACGGGCGGCTTTCTGGTAGAGGCTTACCAGCACCTCGCCGCGCAGTGCAAGACCGTTGCCGACCGCCGGACGCTGCAACAAAAAAGCATCGAGGGCGGCGAAGCCAAGTCGCTTCCCTACCTGCTGGCGCAAATGAATCTGCTCCTGCACGGGCTCGAATCGCCGCAGATTCGCTCCGGCAACTCGCTGGAAGTGAAGCTCACGGAAATCGGCGAGCGCGACCGCGTGGACGTGATCCTCACCAACCCGCCCTTCGGCGGCGAGGAAGAGCGCGGCATCCTCTCCAACTTCCCCGAGGACAAACGCACTGCCGAAACCGCGATGCTCTTCCTGCAACTCATCATGCGCAAACTGCGGCGCGCCCCCAAGCCCGGCCGCGCGGCAGTGGTCATCCCCAACGGCACCCTCTTCGGCGACGGCGTTTGCGCGCGCATCAAGGAGGAATTGCTGAAACAGTTCAATCTCCACACCATCGTCCGCCTGCCCAACGGCGTCTTCGCCCCCTATACCGGCATCCCGACGAACATCCTCTTCTTCGACCGCTCCGGGCCGACCAAGGATACTTGGTATTACGAGCAGCCGCTGCCGGAAGGCCGGAAGAACTACACCAAGACAGCGCCCATCCAGTTCGAGGAGTTCGCCCCGTGCATCGCGTGGTGGAACAACCGGCAGGAAAATGAGCGCGCCTGGCGCGTCCCCGCCTCCGAACTGCTCGCCGCCGGGTGCAACCTCGACCGAAAGAACCCCAGCGCCAAGGAGGACATTACCCACCTCCCGCCCGAACAACTCGCCGCCAGCATTCTGGCCAAGGAACAGCGGATCGCGGAGATCGTGGGCCGCATTCAGGGACTCCTTTCCAAGCATAGCGCATGAACAAGGCATGGCCCATTATTAGCCTTGGCGAACTGATCCGAATGGAGCGGCGTCCCGTTGAGGTGATCGCTGATCGGGAATATCAGGAAATCGGCATTTACTGTTTTGGCCGTGGCGTCTTCCATAAGACACCCCGCAGTGGACTCGAAGTAGGGGACAAGGACCTTTATCAAATCCGAAAAGGGGATTTGATTCTCCAAGTTACGTTCGCGTGGGAAGGGGCTATCGCCCTCTGCGGTGAGGCCGAGGATGGTTTGTATGGTTCCACGCGTTACCCCACATTTCGAGTCAACGAAGACATCTGCTTTTCACCTTTCCTCGCCCGCTATCTAGGCACTCCCAGCGGCCTTGCCCAGATTAACAAGATTTGCCCCGGTTCTGCTGGTCGGAATCGAGTGTTGAGTATCAAGCGCATCCCCGAAATCATGGTGCCCCTACCGCCGCTGGCTGAGCAGCAGCGCATCGTCGCCCGAATCGAGGAACTCGCGGCGCAAATCAACGGGGCACGAGCCATTCGCAGCCAAGCCGCCGCAGAAGCCGAGGCGCTTTTGCTATCCGCGAGTGCTAATTTCTTTGAGCCAAAGCGCGATTGGCAGATCAAGTGTGTCGGCGATTTCTGTGAACCGCCGCAATACGGCTATACCGAATCGGCAACGATTGAACCAGTCGGCCCGCGCTTTCTCCGCATCAC
>CAIYQA010000227.1 GCA_903928175.1 uncultured Spartobacteria bacterium
AAAAAAGTGACGCGGCTTTTTTGGTTACTTCCGATCGGGTTCGCCTAAAAGTCGCGTCACTAAGAGTATCGGCGCCAGGCCGAAAAGCGGTCGCCTATTTTTCGAATTTCGCCGCCACCAACTCGCCGAGTCTCGCGGCAAGCGGCGCATTGTCGATCCGCTCGATGGCTTCCTGCAAAAAACCGTGGACGATCAGCCGCTGGGCCGCGCGCTTGGGGATGCCGCGCGCGAGCAGGTAGAAGAGTTCCTCCGCCTCGATCTGCCCGCTGGTCGCCCCGTGGGAACAACGCACATCGTCGGCGAGAATCTCCAGCCCGGGCATCGAGTTCGCCTCGGCCTCGTCGCTCAAGAGCAGGTTGCGCACTTTCTGATAGGCGTCGGTGCGGTGCGCGCCGGGCTCCACCTTGATCATCCCTGCAAAAATCGTGCGGCTCGCATCATCCAGCGCGTTCTTGTAAAGCAAATCGCTGTATGCCCCGGGCGCAAGGTGATCCTGGAAAGTGCGTTGATCGAACTCCTGTTCGCCATCCGCAACGGTCACGGCAAGCATGTCGCTGCGGGCTCCCTCGCCCACCAGGCGACTGGCGCTCTCGGTGCGCGCATAGCGCCCGCCGAGGTTGACGTTGAGGCTCCTGGCCGACGCATCGCGCCCGACCACGGTATTGTTGATTTGGAACGCCAGCGTTTTGCGGCTCCAGTTCTGGACGCACACATAATTCAACTGCGCCCCGGCCCCGATATACAAATCGTTGAACCCGATGGCCAGCGCTGCGGCATCCGGCTCCGCGCCCAGGAAATAATCCACCAGCGTCACTTTGCTTGCTTCTTCTGCAATCAAAAGCGTGTGAGGGAAAACGGTATTCCCCTCGCCTGCCAGCCAGTGAAAAACCTCGATGGGCAAATCGATCTCCACCCCGCGCGGGACATAGAGGAAGGTCCCCGTCTTCACCCGGGCGGCGTGCATCGCTGCAAATTTCGCGCTCCCGAGCGGCGCGCCGTGTGCCATGAAATGCTTTTGAAACAGCTCCGGATGTTCCGTTGCCGCAGTCTCCAGCGGCTTCCAGATCACCCCTTTTTGCGCCAGCGTATCGTTAAAAAGTTCGCGGGCGAGGAGTTCGTCATTGGCAAACACCATTTTGCCAGCCGTTTGCGCCAGGCCACCCGAACGTTTCAGCAACCGGTCGCGGTCGCCCGCAAACGGGGCCGTCCCTTGCGAAAACGGCGTCAAATCCAGCGCCTTGTAATTGGCAAAACGCCAGGATTCATCCGTGCGCCCCGGCATCGGCAATGCGTTAAAAACTTTCCGGGCAGCGGCCCGTGCAGGTTCTTCGGTAAACAAAAGTGTGCTCATATCAATTTAAAAGAGAGACAAGATTACAGGAGACTTGAGGGGGGACTGAATCATGGGTTCCATAACGAGGCGGCGCCGGTTCATTTTTAGACAGGATTAACAGGATTTCCGGGATTGACAGGATTACGCCAGCCGAATGCGAACGTCGGTTCGCATTGGCAGGCTTCTTTCCAAAAATCCAAAGAGACAGCGGCCCTTTCGGGATGGCCCCTTCTGCTAATGACCAGCGAAATCCTGATAATCATGTCAATCCTGTTAATCCTGTCTAAAAATTGCTGAGCCCCGCTGCGGGAAAAGCATGGAGCAAAGACCCCATTCTTTTCCCGTTCATCCTGTCTACCCCACGGACCCTTCCATTTCGAGGTCGATGAGGCGCTTGAGTTCCACCGAGTATTCCATCGGGAACTGGCGCACGAGGTCGTTCACGAACCCGTTCACCGAGAGGCTCATCGCCTGCCCTTCGGTGAGACCGCGCTGCTGCATGTAGAAGATCTGCTCCGCGCTGATCTGGCTCACGCTCGCCTCGTGTTGCACGGCGTTGCCGGTCCCGCGCACGGTGATGGCCGGGTAGGTGTCGGTGCGGCTGTCGGTGTTGATCAAGAGCGCATCGCACTCGGTGTTGTTTTTGCATCCCTTCAAGTGCTTGGGCACATGGACCAGCCCGCGATAAGTGGCGCGCCCCGTTCCTGCGGAAATCGATTTGGAAATAATGTTGCTGGTCGTCTCATCCGCCGCATGGATCATCTTCGCGCCGGTGTCCTGGTGCTGGCCGTTGCTGGCGAGCGCGATGGAAACCACCTCGCCGCGCGCTTTGCGGCCCTTGAGGATCACGCCGGGATATTTGATCGTCAGCCGCGAACCGATGTTGCAGTCGATCCATTTGATCTCGGCGTCCTCATGCGCAATCCCCCGCTTGGTGACGAGGTTGAACACATTGCTGCTCCAGTTCTGCACGGTCACGTATTGAATTTTTGCCCCCTTCATCGCCACCAACTCGACCACCGCCGAGTGAAGCGTCGCCGTCTCGAACTTCGGCGCGGTGCACCCTTCCATATACATCAGCTCCGAGCCTTCATCGGCGATGATGAGCGTGCGCTCAAATTGCCCGAAGTTCTCGGCGTTGATGCGGAAATACGCCTGCAACGGGTGCTTCACCTTCACGCCCGGCGGCACATAGATGAACGAGCCGCCGCTGAACACCGCCGAGTTAAGGGCGCTGAATTTGTTGTCGCCCGTCGGGATCACTTTCCCGAACCATTTACGGAAAATCTCCGGGTATTTGATGAGCGCCTCGGTGGAGCCGGTGAAAATCACCCCCTGGTCGCCGATGGCTTTCTGGATGTTGGAATAGACGGCCTCGGAGTCGAATTGCGCCTCCACGCCCGCGAGGAATTTGCGTTCCTGCTCCGGGATGCCCAGCCGCTCGAACGTCTGTTTCATGTCCTCGGGCACGTCGTCCCAGGACCGCGTGGGCCGCTGGCCGTGCGCGAGATAGTAGCGGATTTTGTCGAACTCCAGCGTCTCCAAATCCTTGCTCGCCCAGTGGGTCGGCATCGGTTTGCTCTCGAAAACATTGAGCGCCTTCAGGCGGAATTCGCGAATCCAGTCCGGCTCGCCTTTTACGTCCGCTATATAATTGACGGTCGCGGGAGTGAGGCCATACCCGGCGTCGAAGGCGTGATGCTCGGGATACGAGAAATCGCCAATGCTCCGGTCCAGATCAAGTGTGGTTTCTGTCATGGGTTCTCCTTGATTAAACAGCCGCCGCAGGTTCCTCTTCGGTGAGCCAATCGTACCCCTTCGATTCCAGTTCCAGCGCGAGTTCCTTGCCGCCGCTCAGGACGATCTTCCCGGCGACCATCACGTGCACATAATCCGGCACGATGTAGTCCAGCAGGCGCTGGTAATGCGTAATGAGCAGGATGCCGCGCTCCGGCCCGCGCAGGACGTTCACCCCGTGGGAAACAATCTTCAGCGCGTCGATGTCGAGGCCCGAGTCGGTCTCATCGAGGATCGCATATTTGGGCTCCAGCATCGCCATTTGCAAAATCTCGCACCGCTTCTTCTCGCCCCCCGAGAACCCCTCGTTTACCGAACGCGAGGTGAACGCGCGGTTCATCTCCAGCAGGTCCATTTTCTCATACAGCTTGTAATAATATTCCGTAGCCTCCAGTTCCTCCCCTTCCGGCAACCGCGCCTGGACGGCGGCCCGCAGGAAATTGGCGATCGTCACCCCCGGCACTTCCATCGGGTATTGGAACGCGAGGAAAATCCCCTTGCGCGCCCGCTCGTCGGGTTCCATGCCGAGAATGTTCTCGCCATCCATCAACACCTCGCCACCGGTCACGGTGTAATCCGGGTGCCCGGCGATCACCTTGGAAAGCGTGCTTTTGCCCGAACCGTTCGGGCCCATGATGGCATGCACTTTGCCGCATTCGATCTCCAGGCTGAGGCCCTGGATGATTTCGCGGTCGCCGATGTTCACGTGCAGGTCTTTGATGACGAGTGACTTCATAATTTGGAGTTATCTGGTTTTTGGGCGCACGCGGGACAAAGCCCGCGCAAGGTGATTTCGGCATGAGAGACGAGCGCGCCAGCAGGCGCCTCCCAGCTCGCTTCGAGGGAAGTTTTGAGGGGGACATCGAACACCGCCCCGCATTCCTTGCAAAAGAAATGGCCGTGCGGCACGAGATTGGGGCAGTAACGTGAGGAAGCGCGGTCGCAATTCACCTGGCGGATCAAGCCGCTCTCGGTCAACGCCTCCAAGCAGTTGTAAACCGTGGCGAGCGAGATCGAGGGCATCCGTTCCTTGGCGCGCAGGAAAACCTCGAGCGCCGTCGGGTGATCCCGCTTTTCCATGAGCGCCTCGTACACGAAGCGCCGCTGCGGGGTGAGACGAATCCCACTGCGCGTCATCGCGGCGTCCGAGGTTTCAGGTAAAAGCGGCATAGGAATGGGTTGGATGGCACGCCAATATCCCGGAAAGGCTTATTGAGATCAAGAATTATTCTAAAACAAAATCGAGACTCGTCGCAATAAGAGAGGGCAAGGAGAAGAATCCTTCACCGCGCTTTTCGGCGAAACAGAGAATAGGAGTAGCCAACGCTCCAAACCGCAAAACCAACCATATAGACGAGAAAACCTCTCATGAGCTGCTCGGCGGTGAGAAAAAACTGCACGAGAAGCAGCAAGAGCGAGCCGTAGACCATGATGCGTCCTCCAATGCGGTGGGTGGCACGCCAAATCTCCGGGTCGTTCAGCGTCCACGGCGTCCGAATCCCCGCGAAATAATTCGGCCTCAGATTTCCCATAGTGTTCCCCAATACCAGAAATAGGACAAGAATGCCGTTCGCAACAGTGCGATTCATATCGACGGGGATTCCTCCGGCAACAGCAAGGATCAGCAACGACATGAGACATAAAAATGCACTCGTCGCCAACCGCCAGGTGCGCAACACGGAGACTGTCCGCTCGTGCTCGGCAGGGTTTGAATGGATCTTGGGGTCCAGCCGTGGCAGGTAGAAAAAAAGCGCCCATATCCCAAGATTGACCGCGGGCATGATCGTAAGTCCCAACCCTTTACCCATCCACCCATTCGGGTGACCATGAATATCCCAGTGGGTTGCCACCAACTGCGGAAAATGCGACCAAAATGCAGCCGCCAATATCAATGGAAGCGCAAGGAACACGATTTGCAGACCCTCTCTTCTTAAAAATCCGATCGTTTTCATTTTTTGTTTCGTTGGGAAATAAGGTCCATAATCCAGCCGATGGTTTCATCCAGCACGGTGGTTTCCAAGGTATAGCGCACGAACTGCCCTTCCTTTTTGGAAGAGATAAGGCGGGCTTGTTTTAAGAGATCGAGATGGTAAGAGATGCTCGGTTTGCTGATATCGAAGGCAGCAGCAATTTCCCCGGCCGTCCGATCCCGCTCTTTGAGCATATTCAGGATTTTCCGACGGGTATCATCTTGAAGCGCTTTAAAAAGGATATCCACGATGGCTTTATTAGATATTTAGACAACTTTCGAACTGTGTCCAGAGAAATCGAATCTCTCTCGCCTGTTCTTGGTGTCTGTGGCTATTCTCCCTTTATGCTCCCCTCGAACTTCTCCACCCCTGATCCCCTCCCCACCCGGCCCGTTAACGCACCCGGCGCTTCGGAGGTTTCCCGGCTCCAAGCGCAGGTCGAGAAATTGCTGATCCTCACCGAAACCCTCTGGACAATCCTCAAGGAAAAGCACGGACTGGAGGACAAAAAGTGGCTGATGGCGAACCCGTTTGCTCGGTAAAGTGTCTCGCGCAAAGCACGCTAAGGAACGCGAAATGGTCGCATGGCATTCTTTACGCGAGACCTTTTGATGCAGTTGGGAATCGCTTGCGAGGTCTCTCGCTCCGCTCGGGATGACAGGCACGGTCGCCGCCATCCTCTCTTTTTCCTGGTTTCCTGATCGTCTTCTTCTGAGTTCCTGAGTATCCAGATAGATTTTAGGTGAGTGAACACCTCCCCGCCTTCCGAATTGACCCCGCCGCTCCGCTCCTTTAGGTTTCACACCCTTCCATGAAGATAAAGCGCGCTCTTATTTCCGTTTCGGACAAAACCGGGTTGGTTGAATTCGCCCGTGAACTTACAGCCATGGGGGTGGAAATCATCTCCACCGGCGGCACCGCCAAGCTCCTGCAAAGAGAGGGGATCAAGTGCATCGAAATTTCCGAATTCACCGGGTTCCCCGAAATGCTCGATGGTCGGGTCAAAACGCTCCACCCCAAAGTGCACGGCGGCCTGCTTTTCCTGCGCGATGACGCGGAGCATGTGGCCCAGGTGAAGGCGCACGGCATTGAGCCGATCGACATGGTGGTCGTCAATCTCTACCCGTTCGAGGCGACCATCGCCAAGGAGGGCGTGACTCTGGAGGAAGCCATCGAGCAGATCGACATCGGCGGGCCGTCCATGCTGCGGAGCGCGTCGAAGAACTACCGTTCGGTGACGGTCGTGGTCGATCCCGCCGACTATGAGGACGTGCTCACCACCATGCGCGACAACGACGGCGAGACGACCCTCAAGTTGCGCGAACGGCTCGCGATCAAAGTCTTCGTCACCACCTCCAAATACGACGGAATTATCGCCAATTATCTCAACAAAGAGCAGGAGACCACCTGCTCTTTTTCCATTTCCCTGCCCTGCGCGGCGCGGCTGCGCTACGGCGAGAATCCCCACCAACAGGCGGCGCTCTACGGGAATTTTGATGATTATTTCCAGAAGCTCCACGGCAAGGAGCTTTCCTACAACAACATTCTGGACATCACCGCCGCGTCGCAGTTGATCGATGAGTTTACCGAGCCGACCGTCGCCATTTTGAAGCACACCAATCCATGCGGCGTCGGCAGCGACGCGGATCTGCGCGCGGCATGGGACAAGGCGTTCGCCACCGACAAACAAGCGCCATTTGGAGGGATCATCATCTGCAACCGCCCGCTCACGGAGCCGCTGGCGCGCGCGATCAGTGAAATTTTCTCCGAGGTCATCATTGCGCCCGATTTCGAGCCCGACGCCCGTGCGCTGCTGCAAAAGAAAAAGAACCTGCGGCTCATGAAGAAGCTTGGCTACACGACAAAGAGCGACGATTTGGACATCCGCTCCGTCATTGGCGGGCTGCTCGTGCAGGAAAAAGACCGCGAGGAACTCAAGGAGATCGAGAGCAAAGTCGTCACCCAGCGCCCGCCCACGGCGGACGAAATGCGCGCGATGATGTTCGGCTGGAAGATCGTCAAACACGTCAAATCCAATGCCATCGTTTACGTCGCCAAAGACCGCACGCTCGGGATTGGCGCAGGCCAGATGAGCCGCGTGGATGCCTCGCGCATTGCCATTTGGAAAGCCAAAGATGCGGGGCTTTCCCTCGCGGGGAGCGTGGTCGCCAGCGACGCCTTTTTCCCGTTCCCGGACGGCCTCATCGCCGCGGCGGAAGCAGGCGCGACGGCAGCCATCCAGCCCGGCGGCTCCATGCGCGATGCGGAAGTGCTCGCCGCCGCCGACGAGCGCAAGCTGGCGATGGTCTTCACCGGCGTCCGGCATTTCCGGCACTAATCACGAAACGCGAAAACATCCGGAAAAAGAAATCAGGAAGCCAGGAAACCAGGAAAAAGAAAGCCCCATTGCACATACCAGAGGGCGCCATTTTATTATAAATTCCAAACATCGTCCGTTTCCTGAATTCTTCTTTCCTGGCTTCCTGGCTTCCTAATTGAATTTAACATGAACGCGCTACGCCTGGGGGTGAACATCGACCACGTCGCCACGTTGCGGCAGGCGCGGTACACCGGCATGCCCGGCTCCCACAACTGCGAGCCGGACGTTGTTGTCGCCGCGCTCGCCTGTGAACGTGCCGGGGCGCATGGGATCACCGTCCATTTGCGCGCCGATCGTCGCCACATTCAAGATGAGGACGTTTTCCGCCTGCGCAAGAGTCTCACGACAAAGCTGAATTTGGAGATGGGCAACACGCCGGAGATCCTCGAAATCGCCCTGCGCATCCAGCCCGAGGACGTTTGCCTGGTGCCGGAAAACCGCCGGGAAGTCACCACCGAAGGGGGCCTCGATGTCGTCTTGCAATTCGATGCGCTCGCGCCCACTGCAAAGCGATTGAACGCGGCAGGCATCCGCATCAGCCCGTTCATCGAGCCCGATGCCGCGCAGATCGACGCTTCGGTGGCGCTCGGCGCGCACTCGGTCGAACTGCACACCGGCGCGTTTGCGAACACGCTCGGCGAAGCGCACCAGCGCGAACTGGCGCGCATCCGGGAAGCGGCGGCCTACGCTCACGGGCGCGGATTGCAGGTCAACGCCGGACACGGCATCAACTACACCAACATCGCCGAAATCCGCGAAGTGCCGCACTTGAGCGAACTCAACATCGGCCACAGCATCGTCTGCCGCGCCATTTTCGTCGGCTTGGAAGCCGCCGTCGCGGAAATGCTCGCGGCAATGCAAAAAAAATGACTCACGCAAAGCCGCAAAGATTTGAACCCTTCCTCCCTTTTTGCGCCTTTGCGTCTTTGCGTGAGATAATTCTGGAATCTGTTTTGCTCTCGTTCCCAATCTCCTGATTGGGAATGTCCTTGTCTGCGAATCTCCGATTCGTAAGGCGTGGTTTTCACGCAAAGCTCCGGTAAATTCCAAGCTCGGGAAACAGAGTTTCCAAGACACTGGCGTTCCCAATCAGGAGATTGGGAACGAGGACTTCGACCAAACTCGTTAACTCACGCATTCCGGCTTTTTAATCTGTGAAAATCTGCGTAATCTGCGGAAAACTCTTCTCCTAAATCTGTGGACAACCCCATGCAAATCCTCGGCACCGGCATCGACCTCGTGGAAAACGCGCGCATTGCTGCGTCGATTGAGAAATTCGGCGACCGCTTTTTGCACCGGATTTTCACTCCCGGCGAGATCGCCTATTGCGCGTCCATGGCAAAGCCGACGCCCCATTACGCCGCACGGTTTGCCGCGAAGGAAGCCGTCTCGAAATGCTTCGGGTGCGGCATTGGAAAGCAGCTTGGGTGGCTCGATATGGAGGTGACGAACGACGAGGCAGGCGCGCCACACATGGTGTTGCACGGCGATGGCATCGCATTGGCGGCAGCGCGCGGGGTGCGGCAAATCTTTGTAAGCCTGACCCACACCGACCAGTACGCGGCGGCCAGCGCCACGATTGCCGGATGAGCGCCCGGAGTGCCCGGGGCGAGGGCGGCTTTGATCTCGTCCATCTCAAAAGCGGCCAGCGGAGTGTGCGCTGCCGCACGCACGGGGAGACGATGCACGTCGGCACCGGCCCCAGCACCGAGGCGGCGGAGTTGCACATTCGCCAGCAGCGGATCGTCGAGCGGGCGCAGGCGCACGCGGGCGGGCCGTTTGTCATTTGGGATGTCGGCCTCGGTCCTGCGGGCAACGCGCTCACGGCCCTCGATGCCTTGCGCGGTGTCGCCGCGCCCGTGGAAATCCACAGCTTTGAAATCGACACGGCAGTACTGGAGTTCGCCCTGCAACACGCCGAAGCGCTGGGCTACATGGCCGGTTGGGAGCCTGCCCTTGAGCGCCTTCTGGCCGAAGGAGTTGCGCAGCCGCTGCCGCACGTCCGCTGGGAACTGCACCGGGGCGATTACCTCACGCAACTGCACAACGCTCCGCCGCCCGCCGCGATTTTTCACGATCCGTACTCGCCCGCGCGCAATCCCGGCATGTGGAGCCTCGAAGTGTTCCGCGCCGCGCGGGAGCGCGTGGCAGAGGGCGATTGTTTGCTGACAAACTACACGCGATCCACGGCGGTGCGGGTAACGCTTTCTCTGGCCGGGTGGTGCGTCGGGTTTGGAGTGGCTACCGGCGACAAAGACCAGACCACGATTGCCGCCTCGCGCTTGGATTTACTGGAGCGCCCGCTCGGGCGCGACTGGCTGCGCCGCGTGCGCGCCTCCACCAACGCCGCGCCGTTTCGCGACGGCCACTACGCGCCCGGGCCGATCTCCGACGCGGATTTCGCGGCGCTGCAAGCGCTGCCGCAGTTTGGTTGAACATGGCAAGCTTGGCAATTTAGACAGGATTACGCCCGTAGCCTACGAATGCTGGTGAGCATTTGAGACCTTCAATCCGAAGAATCCTGGAAATCCTGTCAATCTTGTTAATCCTGTCTAAAAACAGCGGGACTCCGCAGTTCGCATAGCCGGGAATTAGTCAGGGCTCAACCCCTGCTGGTTCATCCTGTCTGGCCTACGCCAAACGCTCCGGGTTCAAGGCCTGGAGGGGTTTGGGCACGAAGCGCCCGTTTTCGCGGATGAGCTTGCCGTCGAAGTGGATCGTGCCGCCGCCGTAATCTTCGCGCTGGATGTTGACCATGTCCCAGTGCACCTGCGAGCGGTTGCCGTTGTCGGCGATTTCGTAGGCCTGGCCGGGGGTGAAATGGAACGAGCCCGAGATTTTTTCGTCGAAAAGAATATCCCGCATCGGGTGGAGAATATGCGGGTTGAACCCGAGCGCGAACTCGCCGATGTAGCGTGCGCCGGGATCGCTATCGAGGATCTCGTTGAGCCGCTTGGTGTTGTTGCCGGTGGCCCCGACAATTTTGCCGTCCTTGAACTCCAACCGGATCGAGTCGAAGGCCGTTCCCTGGTAAATCGTCGGCGCGTTGAAGGTGACGTAACCCTGGACGGATTTGCGGACCGGAGCGGTGAAGACTTCGCCGTCGGGAATGTTGTGTTTGCCGCCGCACGGGATCGCCGGGATGCCTTTGATGGAAAAGCGCAGGTCGGTTCCGGGGCCCTGGATCTCCACAAGGTCCGTCTTTTGCATCCACTCGGAAAGTGCCGTCATGCCGGGCTGCATTTTCGCGTAGTCGAGCGTGCAGACATCGAAAAAGAAATCTTCAAACTGCTCGGTGCTCATCCCGGCCTGCTGCGCCATGGAAGGCGTGGGCCAGCGCAGAACGCACCAGCGCGTTTTCTGCACGCGATGATCGAGCACCGGCTTCATTTTTTTGGAAACGAGCTTCATCCGGTCGCTCGGGATGTCGGACATTTCCGAGATATTCTCGCTGCCGCGCACGGCAATGTAGGCGTCCATCTGCTTCATGCGGGCCAGTTCGTGGCGGGCGATCTCGGTGTATTGCGCCTCCTCCGCGCCTCGCGCCATCTCGCGCGAAATCCGCGCCTGGTGGAGTTGGACAAACGGAATCGCCCCGAGCGCGCGCGCCGCCCGTACGAGGGCGATTGTCATTTCCGCCGGGATGTCGAACCCCTCAATGAGCACCTTGTCGCCGCGCCGGAGCGCCGTGGAGAATCCGGTGAGCGATTTCGCGAGCTTGTCGAAACGTGGATCGTGCATGGCGAGAGTGTGAAACATGAATCGGGCGAAAAGCAAATCTTGATCTTGCGGGAGAAGGAAATAGCCGCAAAAAAGCGCAAGCGGCGCAAAAGCAGAGCGTGGGTGCGGTTGCAGTTTTTTTGTGCCTTTTGCGCTTTTTTGCGGCTATTTCTGCTCGCTATTTGGGGTTGGGTAGCATCTTTGCTCGCTTTTTCCCCCAAGGTATGGTAATAGAAAGGATGAACCAAAATTCCAGCGGTTTTTCGCGGCGCGGTCCGGACATCATCACTGAGGAACTCGTCGCGGTTCTCCTGGAGAAAAACGCCTTTGAATTCAAGGCGCTTTTCACGGTGATTCATACCAATTTGCGGGCGCGCAATGCCGCCAGCGGTGGCGAGGAGATGCTGCGGTTGAGGGCTTACGAAAAGCTTCAGGCTTTAGTGGGGGCCGGGGTTGTCAAAAAAACCGGCAAGAGCTACAAGGGCGAAAACACGGCACTGCACGCGTTCAACGTGCGTATGAAGGAGTTCCGGGCCAGCGTAGCCGCCAAGCGCTGATCGCGGGTTAACCGAAACTCAGCAGAGGGACTCGCGCAAAGAGCGCAAAGGACGCAAAGAGGAAACTTTTTTGACTTTCCCATTCAGGTGATTTCGCTCTTTGCGTTCCTTGCGTCCTTTGCGCGAAATTGCATTGCCGGATTTAAGGTGGATTTCTACAACTCGCCCGCCAACACCTCAAGCGAGACGCTCAGTTTTTTGAGCCCCAGCTCGATGCGGGTTTTAATCGTGCCCAGCGGGATGCCCGTATGGGCGGCGATTTCGCGTTGGCTCATTCCCTTGAAGAAGGCGAATTCAATCGCCTCGCGCTGAAACGCGGGAAGCTCCATCATTTTGGCGCGGATGAACGCCCGCACGTCGGCCCGCTCGGTGTCGCCGTCGGGATCGCGCCCGGAGATCCACGCCTCGGGATCGTGTTCCACCTCGACCTGGAGCCGGTCGGTCGCCCGCGAATAGCTTTGGCGCTTGCGCAGCCGGTCGATGCCGCGTCGCCGAGCCATCGTCACCAGCCACCCAAGCGCCTTCCCTTTTTCCGCGGAATATTTTGTGGCGTTATTCCATGCCTCAAAGAACACTTCCATGAGCACGTCTTCCGCCTCGGCCTCGTTATGGATGATTTTGAAAATAACACTCTTGATGACACCGGCGTGCCGGTCGAAGAGCCGCTCCAGCGCTTGGGAATCGCCGTGGGCGACCCGGGTCATCAACACCTCGTCATTCTCCTCACATTCCGAGGTCCGGCGCGGGGAACTCCTGCGGTAATGGCGGCGCGCAGGTGGCACCGATTCGGTTTCCTCCACAGCATCCGGCTGGGAGTCTTGCGGGTCGCGGCAAAGATCGGCTTGAGTTTCCATAAGCGTGGTCGATTTCTCCCATGCCTCTTAGCCACCGCCATGCCACGGCTTGTTTACAGAGAACCGCGCCCATGCCGGACCTGTGGATGTGTTGTGGAAACGGTCACGCGTGTCCACCCGTTGTCACCGCAGCATGCCCGTTGTCCGTGATTGCTGGCGGGGCTTTGACCCTTTCCCGCGTCCGCTCTCTTGCGCCTCTTGCGCTTTTTTTGCGGCTATTCCTTCACCGTTTTGGGCTTACGCCGCGTCCCCTTCCGCCTGCGCTTTGCGGGCGTCGAGCACTTCCTCAATGTGCCATTCGAGCTTTTTCACGATGGCTTCCCAGGAGTGTGTCCGGGCCAGTTCGATCCCGCGCTGGAGCCGCTCTGGATCGGGGGTAAGCAATGCCCGGCGGCACAGCTTGATAAAATCCCCACGCAAGCGAGCCACTGAAACCACGTTGCTGAACTGGAGCACCACATCCTCAATGGCCGTTGAAACCACCGGCCGCCCTGTAGCCATGTATTCGAGAGCCTTTGTCGGGTTGATGAACTCTGTCGCGGCATTCAAGGCAAACGGCATGAGGCAGACGTTAAAGCGGCTCGCGTAATGAGGCAGTTGTGTGTAATCGCGCCCGCCCAGCCAGTGAAGATTGGGACGTTTGGGGAGCGTCACATCGTCGATTTTTGTGTGCGGTCCAACGATGACCACATCCCAGGACGGATCCGCATCGGCAAGTTGGGCGACCAGTTCGTAATCCATCCGCTCATCCACCACGCCGAAGAAACCGAGCACCGGGCCTTTCAAGTGGGAGATGTCGTGCGGCGTCACGGTGCTTCCGTTGCGCGCCAGGCCGAAATGCCGTTCATCCACCCCGCAGCCGTAGGCATGGCAGTTGGCGTGGTAAGGAGCTTTGGCGCGGTGAATTTTCGGCCCGCCCGCAAAGACCACATCGGCCAGGGCCAGCAATTGCCGCTCGCGTTTGACTAATTCCGGCGGGGCTCCTTTGAATTGCGAAAGCTCGTCCATGCAATCATACACGAGCGCGATTTCATCCATCTGCCCCGCAAACGCGCGAACCGCCATGGGATCGTAGAACCATTGCACCGGCTCGCGGAATTCCGCTCCCAGCGGCCCCGCCAGCACGCTGCGCACCAGCCGGAGGCGTTCCGAGTCCACCCAGTCGCCCTCGTGCCAGCGGCTTGCGGGAAAGGGGGTTTGCAGGACGGTGATGTTCGGGTAATCGGGCACGTCGCGCAGAGTCGCCTTGGGTTTGCTGATTCCTTTTTCGGGGAAGGGCCCCTCCACAAAAAGAATGCGGTGTTTTTTCGAGAGCCGGGAGAGAAATTGCTGCGGGCGCTGCCAGACCCAATCCCAGCCCAGATGGGAGTGCACGATGATGGGATAATCGCGTTGCGAAGGTCTCAACATTCGGGCAGAGGCGAGATTCCTTTTCCGGGCGGTTTCGATCTTCATATTGCATCAAACGTCAAAACACCCCCTCCCGGTCTTACGGCATTCCCGGGTTCTGTCTCATACACTCATGAGCGGAACCGTTTCCGAAGTCGTCATGCCGGCCCTATGTTTGAACGTAACTGCGATCCCCGTCCTGAATATCCCCGCCCCGACAAGCAGCGCGGCTTGGTCGAGGGCCTCGATTGGCGCAATCTGAACGGCCCCTGGCAATTCCGTTTCGACGGGGAACGCCGTGGGATGGCGGAAAAATGGTTCGAGCCGCAGGTCGAAGGATGGCGCGAGCAGATCCTTGTGCCGTTCTGCTGGGAATCTCTTGCCGCATGGGGGGAGGCCGATGCCGCCAGCAGCCTGAATTATTATGCCACGCGCGTTTTCCGAAGCCCCCTGGAAGTGACCCGCGCCAACCACCGCACCGCCGCGCGGTATGAAATCGGGTGGTACCGACGGGAGATCGAGTTCCCCCCGGAATGGCTGGATCGACGCATCATTCTGCACATCGGCGCGTCGGATTTTTTTACCGACGGTTGGTGCAACGGCGTGCCGCTGGGCCATCACGAGGGGGGTTACACCCCGTTCGAGTTCGACCTCACCGAGGCGCTTGCGGGGAGCAACCGCGCGGTCCTTGTTTTGCGGGTGGAAGACCCGTGTGAAAATTCCGAGCAGCCCCTGGGCAAGCAATGGAAATGGTACACGCCCGCCAGCGGCATCTGGCAAACGGTGTTCCTGGAGCCGCGCGCCCCGGCGTTCATCAGCCACTTCCGGATCACCCCCGACGTGCAGAACTCCAGCGCGATTTTCCAGATCGTCTGCACCAATACCGGCGACGGCCTGCCGATTGAACTCGACGTGGAGATCGACGTTCCCGGAGGCGGGCGCATCGCCCAGACGCTCCAAGTCCACAGCGGACTCGCCGGCGCCGCCATCAAACTCGACCCGCTGGTGCTCTGGGAACCGGCTTCTCCACAGCTTTACCGCACCCTGCTGCGGCTGCGGGGCCGCGACGGCGCGCCGGACGACGTGGTGCGCACCTACTTCGGGATGCGCACGATCGGCACCGCTCCCGTCGAAGAACCCAACGCTCCTGCGGCGCTCTGCCTCAATGGACGGCCGATCTACCTGCGCGGGGCGCTTTACCAGTCGTATCATCCCGATGGGGTCTATACCGCGGGCGATGCGCAGGCGCTTCGCAACGACATTGCCTTTGCCAAGGAAGCGGGGTTCGACTTCCTGCGCATCCACATCAAACTCGACGACCCGCTGCTGCTCTATTACGCGGACACGATGGGCATCCTGCTGATGGAGGATTTTCCCAATTTCGGCGAAGGCGGCGACACGCCGTTGGGCCGTCGGCGCTTTGAGACCATGATGCGCATCGGGATGGAGCGCGACTGGAATCACCCGTCGCTGATCGCCTGGTGTCTTTTTAATGAAACGTGGGGATTCGGCGGGCAGGTGGAGCTCATCAAACATTTTGGAGCCAACGCCCACGCGCTTCTTGCCGAACCGCAGGTAGGCCAGCCCAAGAGCAAGCTCGAAAACCGGAGTTCGCAGCGCTGGGTTCAGCAGATGTGGGAATTGGCGAAATCGCTCGACCCGACCCGGCTCGTCGAGGACATGAGCGTGGTCCACTGGGAACACCTCCATTACTTCGCCCACGGCGACACCGACATCAACTCGTGGCATTTTTACATCAACGACTACACCAAAGCCAAGGCGCACATCGACCGGGTCGTGGCGGATACTTACAAAGGCTCGCAATTCAACTACGTGGAAGGCTACGCGCAGGGGCACCAGCCGCTCATCAACAGCGAATTCGGCGGCATCGGCGCGCTCGATGGGGACGTGGATATTTCCTGGAGCTTCAAATTCCTCACCAACGAATTGCGCCGCCACCCGAGCCTCTCGGCTTACATCTACACCGAGCTTCACGATGTGGAATGGGAATACAACGGATTCCTCAACTACGACCGCACCCCGAAGCAGTTCGGGTACGACCCGCGCATCGTGAACCAGGGCGACGTGCTCCCCATCGACGCCCCGCCCATCCAGCGTTGCGCCCCGGGCGAACGCAAGCGGATCGAGGTTTTCGCCTCGCACTACTCCCGGCACACCTGCGGCCCGGTGACCTTCTTTTGGCAACTCAGCGGTATGGACGCGCACGGTCGCATGACGCAGCAAATCGCAGGCGGCCACAAGCGCATCCCGTTCCGGCATTGCCGCGTGGACCCGGCGGAGACGGTCGAGTTCACCCTGCCCGACGCGCAGAGCCTCTGCGCCCTTTGTGTCCGGGCCGTTGCGGACGACGGACGCATCGTCGCCTCCAATTACGTCCAATTTTTTGTGACGCCGGAAAACGTCCCCTGGCGGGAAGAGCTCCCGCGAGGAGTGGTGGTCCGGGCCGACCTGGCGGCCTGGAGCCGGGCCGAGTGGAGCGGCGCGTGGAGTTCACCCGAGGAGGCGCGAGCCACCGGGCAATGCTACGGATTCGGCCACGGTTTTTTTGAATGGAACCTTGGGATTCAGGCGGACGAGCTTGCCCACGCCCAACGCCTGCACATTTTGTGTGAAGCCTCCTCTCGCCGCTTGGATACCCCGCAGACCGATGCCCACGGCCACCCTGCGGCTTTCGAGATGCTGCTCAATGGCGTGCGGATTCATTCCGCGATTCTTCCAGACCACCCGCATGACAGCCGGGGTGCGCTCTCCTATTTGAAGGGGCTCAAAGGGTGTTACGGCTACCTGGCGAATCTCGTGGCGGAGGGGGAAATCCTGGAGGGCATCCGCGCGGCGGCGGGCGGCGGCGCCCCGCTCGTACTGCGCTGCGCCGTCCCCGCCGACCAATGTATCCAGGGCGGCTTGACGCTCTACGGAAGCGACTGCGGGCAATACCCGATTGGCCCCACGGTCATTGCGGAGTGGTAGCGGACCCTTTCCTTTTTGGGCGCTGCCACGATTCGCTGCGGGCGTGGGAGTGTGATCCTGTATGCAAACGCAACAGGCACAGCGAGCGGTCGAGCAGTTCGAGCGCGGCTCCGGCGTGCAGAACGCAGCCTTTCTCGGCAAACCCCGTTTCGACTTCGGTGTCCAGGATCAGCTCCCAATGCACATCTTCGCGCCCGGGAAGGGTGAAGTTCACCGGCTCAAAGTGAGCGTTGAGCAGCAGCAGAAAGGTCTCGTCGCGGATCGCTTCTCCGTGGGCATCCCGCACGTCCATGGTGTCGCCACCGAGCAGCATCCCGAGGCAGCGCACGTAGTCAAAGCGCCATTCCTCGTCGGTCATCTCGCGGCCCTGCGGGCTGAACCACATGATGTCTTTAATTTCCGAGCCGCGGATTTTGCGACCCTGGAAAAACTTCGGGCGGCGGAAGATGGGATGCGAGCGCCGCAGTTGAATGAGGCGCTGGGTGAAATCGAGCAGGCTTTGGGAGGCCGCGTCGCGTTGCCACGTCAGCCAGCTCAAGGCGTTGTCCTGGCAATACGCGTTGTTGTTGCCGTTTTGGGTGCGCCCAAACTCGTCCCCGGCAGTGAGCATGGGGACGCCCTGGCTTAGGAACAGCGTGGCAAGGAAATTGCGGCGCTGGCGGGCGCGCAAGCTCTGGATGACTGGATCGTCCGTCGGCCCTTCGGCCCCGCAGTTCCAGGAATTGTTGTGGCTGTCGCCGTCCCGGTTTTCCTCGCCGTTGGCGAGGTTGTGCTTCTCGTTGTAGCTGACGAGATCGGTGAGCGTGAAGCCGTCGTGGGAGGTGACGAAGTTGATGCTGGCGTAGGGCCGTTTGCCGGTGGACTGATACAGGTCGGGGCTGCCCGCCAGCCGATGGGCGATCTCGCGGGCGTGCCCTTCGTCCCCCTTCCAATACCGGCGCACGGAGTCGCGGTATTTGCCGTTCCACTCGGCCCAGAGCACCGGGAAATTTCCCACTTGATAGCCGCCTTCGCCGACATCCCAAGGCTCGGCGATCAGCTTTACCTGCGAAAGAATCGGATCCTGATGGATGATATCGAAAAAACCCGAAAGTTTGCTCACGTCATGTTTCTCGCGGGCGAGGGCGGAAGCGAGATCGAACCGAAAACCGTCCACGTGCATTTCGGTGACCCAGTAGCGCAGCGAATCCATGATGAGCTGCAACACGCGCGGGTGCATCACGTTGAGCGTGTTGCCACACCCGGTGTAATCCATGTAATAGCGCGGGTGCTCCGGCATGAGCCGGTAGTAGGAGAGATTGTCGATCCCACGGAAACAGAGCGTCGGCCCCATTTGATTGCCTTCGGCGGTGTGGTTGTAAACGACATCCAGAATCACCTCGATTCCCGCGGCATGCAGGGCTTTGACCATCGTCTTGAACTCCGTGACCTGCTGGCCGGCGACGCCGCTGGCGCTGTATTTCACCTCGGGCGCGAAATAGCCGATGGTGTTGTAGCCCCAATAATTATCCAGGCCCCGGTCGCAAAGCATCCGGTCATCGATGTGCTGGTGGACCGGGAGCAGTTCGACGGCGGTGATGCCGAGCTTTTTAAAATAGTCGATCGCAACCGGGCTCGCCATCCCCGCGTATGTGCCCCGGATTTCTTTCGGCAACGCTTCGCACAATTTGGTGAACCCCTTGACGTGCACCTCGTAGATCATCGATTCGTGCAACGGCGTGCGCGGCGGTTGGTCGCCCTCCCAGTCAAACGCCGTGTCCACCACCACCGATTTCGGCATGCCCCAGGCGTCGTCCCGGTAGTCGCGGGAAAGGTCCTGCTCGGGCGCATGCGCGTCATACCCCATCATCTCGTCCCCCCAGATCACCTGCCCGGCAATGGCTTTGGCGTAAGGATCGATGAGCAGCTTGGAGGAGTTGAACCGCGCCCCCTTCGCCGGGTCGTAGGGGCCATACACGCGGTAGCCGTAGAGCTGGCCGGGGCGGACCTCGGGCAAAAAGACGTGCCAGACCTGGTCGGTCTGTTCGGTCATGCGGATGCGGACCTGTTCGTGCGGGGCATCGGCATTGTCAAACAGGCAGAGATCGACCCCGGTGGCGTTTTCGGAGTAAAGCGCGAAATTCACGCCGTTGCCGCGCCAGGTGGCGCCCAAGGGATACGGCTCGCCGAGCCAGACTTTCAGTGGAGTCATGCGCGGATTACGTCGCCGAAGCTGCGGTTGCCGTCAACACCTGGAGCGCTTTTTTGCTGTTGCTCACCCGCAAAACCAGCAATCCCTTTTTGGAACTCGGGCTGGTGGCCAGGTAGGCGTATTCGATGTTGATCTTCACTTCCGCCAGCTTCGCCGCGACCCGGGAGAGGCTGCCCGGTTTGTTGCTGTTGTCGATCATGATCACGTCGTTTTCCACCACCAACGCGCCGCGCTGCTCAAAGATATTCAGCGCCTTGCGGGTGTCGCTCACGACCATCCGGATCACAGCGTGGTCCACGCTGTCGGAGGTCGTCAGCGCGTAAATGTTGATATTGGCCTGGGCCAGTGAATCGCAAACTTCCGCAAGGGTTCCGGGCGTGTTGGCGACGAAAACGGCGAGTTGGGTGACGATGTCCATAAGAATTGGGGATCGGTCGGCATTGTGTGCCGGGTTTCGCCCGTGCTCAATGCGGAAGTTTGGGGGCGTGGCGGCAAGGATTGACAAAAAGGGGGCAAATCTTTAACCCAGACCCAACCGATTGCGCATTTTTCAGTATGTCCCCCGAACAAACGCTCCCGCAGAAATCGCAACCGCAAGTGTCTCCCGGTTCGCGCCTGGGTGATTTTGCGGCGCTGCTGCTCATCCTGGGGTTGGGCTGCTGGTTCTGGCTCTATTTTTTCGGCTATGGCCGCCTCTCGTTGAGCTTCGAGGATTGGCCTCTCAATGCGTATTACTGCGATATTACCCGCCTGAGCCTGACCCAGGGGCAAATCCCCTGGATCAGCAACTGGTCCGCGCATGGGACCGATAAATTCCTGGCCGTGCCGGAAACCTTGATGGCTCCGCAAATTCTTCTGCTTCCCTGGATGAGCAACGGCTCTTTTGTGGCCTTCCAAGTTTGCCTGCTTTTCGCCGCCGGCATTTGGGGATGGTGGGAGGTGAAAAAAACGCTGGGCTGGTCGCGCGAAGCCTTTCTGTTGGCGGCGGTCGCCAGCTCCTTCAACGGCTTTGTGATTTCCCACTTCGCGGCGGGACATTGGATGTGGTGCGGCTGTTTCCTGGGACCGTGGCTGCTGCTGGGATTGATCAAAATCCTGGCGCCAAACGCTCCTCCCTTTTCCTGGCTGCCGCTCGCCTTTTCCCTTTTCGCCCTGTTTTTATTGGGGGCATTTCATATCGCCACCTGGTGGGTGTTCTTCATCGGTTTTGCCTGTCTTGCGCGGCCAAAAGCCATCGGGCCCGCTTTTTGTGCGGTGGTCGGCTCCGGCGCGATGGGGTTGTTCCGGCTTTTGCCCGCCCAGCTTTTCCTCACAGGGAAAGGGGATTTTCTGACCGGTTACCCCAGTATGCGCACGCTGCTGGAGAGCTTTACTGTCATTAAGGGCTACGTTCCCGGAAGCCCATCGGACGGCCCCATCACGGCGAGCCTCTTGGGGTGGTGGGAATTTGACCATTACACCGGGTGGGTGCTCCTCTTGTTCGTGGGGGTTGGGGCGCTTGCCGCGCTGGTCTCGCGGATCTCCTTCGCGCGACCGATTGCCGTGGCAACTCTCGGGATGGCCCTTCTTTCTTATGGCCAGGTCTGTTCCTGGTTTTATCGGATGCCGCTGTTCCATACCGAACGGGTGACCACCCGCCTGATCACTCTGAGTTTTCTCGGGCTCTTGTTCCTTGCCCTCGCCGGGCTCGGGATTTGGCAAACCCGCCGGGGGCAGCTTTTCTCGCGGTTGGTTTGCGCTGTGATTTTGGTTTTCGTCCTCCTCGACTTCTGGGCCGCGGCCCAACCGTGGCTGCTCTTCAAACTGGAGGCGACCACCCCGTTTTCTTATTATTTTCCCGAGTTGGAGACGTGGAAGCCAGCCCTTTTGCCCAAAGCCCATCAAGTCCGCTACCACGCAGTCCTTTGGGGTTCCACCGCCATTTCCTTGTTTTCCTTCGCCTTTTTGAGCGCGCTTTTTTTCCCGAAAACGCGACGGATGCTCGAAGATCGCGGCGCGTTCGCCCGAAAAGTCGTCGCAAAGTTCCGGTTTTCAAGTTGATCCCGGGCCCGAATCAGCATACCAAAGAGGGCAACATGCAAAATACGACAGAGACATCCGGATTTGCCGGACGCTGGGTTTCCTACCGCGAAGAAATCAAGGTTTTGGACGCAACAATCCGCGATGGCGGCCTCATGAACGACAGCAATTTTGACGATCGCACCGTCAAGGCCGTCTATACTGCCTGCGTCGAGGCGGGGATTGATTACATGGAGATCGGCTATAAAGCCTCGAAGAAAGTTTTTGCGCGTGACCGTTTTGGCGCCTGGCGTTTTTGCGACGAGGAGGATCTCCGGCGAATCATGGGAGACAACCCGAGCTCGCTCAAAATCTCCGTCATGGCCGACGCGGAAAAAACCGATTATCACAAGGACATCCTGCCCAAGGAGCAGAGCGTGATCGATATGGTGCGCGTGGCCACCTACATCCACCAGATTCCGACGGCGCTCGACATGGTCAAGGACGCCCACGACAAGGGGTACGAGACCTGCCTGAACCTGATGTCTGTCTCCAACGTGCTCGAGCGCGAGCTGGATGAAGCGCTGGAGATGGTCGCCAAATCCGAAGCCCGGGCGATCTGCCTGGTGGACAGCTTCGGGGCGCTCTACAGCGAGCAGGTGGACTACCTGATGGATAAATACCTCCGGTTTGCGAAGGCGGGCGGCAAAGAGGTCGGCGTGCACATGCACAACAACCTCCAGCTCGCTTTCTCCAACACCATCCAGGGGATCGTCAAGGGAGCCAACTTCCTGGACGCCACCATCGGGGGCTTGGGACGCGGCGCGGGCAACTGCCCGATGGAACTGCTCCTGCGCTTCCTGCA
>CAIYQA010000228.1 GCA_903928175.1 uncultured Spartobacteria bacterium
AGGGCACTGGGAAACGCTCGTGCTCAATCCGCTCCCCCTTACCAGCGCCCTTGCAGGGCGCAACCGGTTGTTGCGCGGCACCCAGGGCGACGCTGCGCTCTGCCCTGGGCTGGTTTCCCTTGCGCTTTCAGCGCACAATCCATGCGACAACGTCAAACGAAAATGTTCCCAATTGGAAAGGTTGCTTTGGGAAAAAGTCGCTTACCCCAAATTCCAAAGCGCTTTGGTCAACGCCTGAATCTGCTCGGGCAGATGGGCTGCGGAGAGGGTCAAACGCAAGCGCGCCGTGCCGCGCGCGACGGTCGGGTAGCGGATGGCGGGGATGAAAAAACCGCGTTCAAAAAACAGCCTCGACGCCTCCAGGGCCGCATTTTCCTCGCCGAGCATCACGGGCACAATCGCGCTTTGCAGCTTGGCGGGCGTCAATCCCGGCGGCAATCCTGCCGCGAGCATCTTGAGATTTTCCCAAAGCCGCTTGCGCCTTGCCTCGCCTGCCGCGCTTTCCAGGAATTCGAGGGCCGCTGTCGCCGCTGCGGCCAATGCCGCCGGGGGCGCGGTGGTATAGACAAAGGAGCGGGCCCGGTTGATCAGCCAGTCGATGAGCGCGCGGCGTCCGCAAATATAACCGCCGCTTACGCCCAGCGCCTTGCTGAGCGTGCCCATCTGGATGTCGATGCGCCCCGAAACCCCGAGGCGCTCGGCCAGTCCGCGCCCGTTCGGGCCGATGACCCCCACCGCGTGCGCCTCGTCCAAAAGCAGCAGGGCGCCGTAGCGATCCTTGATTTGCACAATCTCCGCGAGCGGTGCGCGGTCGCCGTCCATGCTGAAAACCGATTCCGTGACGACCACCACCCGCGCATACGGGTGCTCCTCCCGCGCCCATTGCAGATGGCTTTCCAGCTTCTCCACATCGTTGTGCGGGAAGACCCGGAGGGCGGCGCCGCTGAGCCGTGCGCCGTCAATGAGCGAGGCATGGGCCAGTTTATCCAGGATGATTACATCCTTCTTGCCCGCGAGCGCATTCAGCGTTCCCAGCGCGGCCGCGTAGCCGCTGGAGAAACTCAGCGCCGCCTCGGCCCGCTTGAACTCCGCGAGCTGTTGTTCGAGCAGCAAGTGTGGCGTGAGGGTGCCGCATACCAGCCGCGAAGCCGTCGCGCCCACGCCATAGGTATCAATGGCCTGCTTGGCCGCCTCGCGCAGAAACGGCTCCCCGGCCAGCCCGAGGTAATCGTTGGAGGAAAAATTGATGAGCCGCCGCCCCGCGTAATCCATGATCGTCCCGGGCTGCGACTGGACTTCGCGCAACCGCCTCAGCAACGACTGTTGCCTGAGATCGTCGAGTTCATTTTCAAAGGGGAGGGGCATGGGGAAGGGGAGGGAAGGTTAGAGCGAAAGCCCCCAGGCCAGCAGGGAACACGAATCCTGCCACAGCCAGGAGCGTTTGCGGTCGCCCAGCACCACGGCGATCACCTCGCGGCCTTTGGTGCTGCCGCTGGAAACCAGGCAATGCCCGGCGGCTTGCGTGTAGCCGGTTTTCATCCCGTTGCAGTACGGGTATTGGCGCAAGATGAGGTTGGTGTTGTGAAACTCCTCTACGCGTCCGCTGGCGAAGCGGAACGAGAGTTCCTTGGTGGAAACAATCGAGCGGATCGTGGAGCTGTGGTACGCCGCAAGGGCAAGCCGGGCCATGTCGCGCGCGGTGGAGTATTGATTGGGTGCGGGCAGTCCGTTGGGGTTGACGAAATGCGAATGCTGCATGCCGAGCTGGAGCGCCTTGGTGTTCATTTTGTCGGCAAACGCCTCCAAGCTTCCCGCATTGTCCCGTGCGAGCGCCCGGGCGACGTCGTTGACACTGTGCACCAGCAGCACCTCCAGCAATTCGCGCCGCGTATAAACCTCGCCCGGCCTAAACCCGAGCTTCACCGGCTCGACATCCGTATCGGTGGCCTGCACCTTCAGTTTTTGGTTGAGATCGCCGGAATCCAGCAGGACAAGGGCGGTCAAAAGTTTCTGCGTACTGGCGGGGGGGCGTTGTTGATCCGCGTTCTTCTCATACAGAACCTGCCCGGTCACGGCGTCCACCACGAGGACGGATTCCGCGCGGGTTTGGGGCGCCTTCCCCGAGGGGTCGAGCGCCGGGGCGAGCGCCGTCGGAGCCGGATCGGAATCCGGCTCGGATTTTCGGGATTTCTTTTTGGTGGTGGCCGTGGCGGGCAAGGCGGTAACCGCCAGCAGCGCGGCGGTGGTTGCCCATCGGATCAATTTGCGGATCATCGGTAGAAAAATGGGTGGTGGCGGGATATTCGCCAAAGAATCCTTATTCTTTACTCCGCTTCAACTGATTTTCAATCAGCGAATCGGGAGCGGCTCCCAGGTCCCGCGCCCGGTGGTAATGGCGGCGGGCCAGTTCCACCATCGGCGGGCTCTCCTGAAGATAGACCACTGCGAGATTGAAATGAGCTTCCGCGAGCGTTTCGTCCAGTTCCAGCGCCCGTTGCAACTCCGATTCCGCGGCGTCCAGCCAGCCTTTGCGCCCCACCGTTACCCCCAGGTAACTGTGTGCCTTGGGATTGCGCGGCTCCAGCAATACCGCTTGGGAGAGCGCCGCGAGCGCCGCGTCGAGCTTCCCGGTTTCGCAGGCGACCACCCCCAGCGCCAGCCATCCCGGCGCGGATTCCGGCTTTACCCGCACCGCCCGCTGGAGCAGTTTCTGCGCTTCGTCGAAATGTTGGGCGTGGTATTCCAGTTCGCCCAGTTTGACCAGCGCCAGGGCGTTGTCTGGTTCGGCGCCCAAAATTTTTTCCAGCCGGTCGCGAGCGGCCACCTCGGGCGCATCCGCCGCAAGGGCCGCTGCCGTCCACGCCATACCGCCTAAAACCAAGAATAGAAGGGGCCGCAAAAAGGCGCAAAAAGCACAAAATAAAATGCCTGCGTCTAAACCATACCAAGTTGCAGGCTCACCTGCGGGATGAACCTCCGTTTGGCCGTTTTGAGGAACCCATTCTCTCCTTTTGTGCATTTTGCGCTTTTTTGCGGCTCTTCTTTTTATGCCCCGAGTTGCCGAGAGCGTTCCGTGGCGGCGCGCACCGCGCTTAAAAAAGCCGAGCGCACCGCGGCTCCCTCAAGTTCCTCCAGCCCGGCAATGGTCGTCCCGCCGGGACTGGTCACCTGGTCCTTGAGCGTTGCCGGATGCAGCCCCGTTTGGAGCACCATGCCCGCCGCGCCCGCGACGGTTTGCGCCGCGAGTTGCAGGGCGAGATCGCGCGGCAATCCCATCATCACCCCGCCGTCCGCCAGCGCTTCAATGACGAGATACACATAGGCCGGGCCGCTGCCGCTCAGGCCCGTCACGGCATCCAGGAGCGGCTCTTTTACCCGAACTGCGCGTCCCACGGCGGAGAATATTTTGGAAACCAGCGCCGCATCCGCCTCCGTTGCCGTGCTGCCTGTGGCGAAGGCCGCCGCCCCTTGGTGGATGAGCGCCGGAGTGTTCGGCATCACCCGCACGACGCGCGCCGCCGCTCCCGCCGCCTCTTCCAGCTTGGAAAGCGAAAGTCCGGCCACAATCGAAATCACCAGTTTTCCGGCAAGCGCATCGCCCAACCCGCGCAAGGCCGTGAGCGCGTCCGCCGGTTTCACACAAAGCACCAGCGCATCCACCGAGCGCGCCATTTCGGAGGCGTCGGCCACCGCCGTCGCGCCGGTTTTTTGCCCCAGCGTATCCGCAGCCACCGAGAGGCAGTCATTCACAAAGAGCGCGTCCGCAGGGCAGACTCCCGCCTGCACCACGCCTCCCACAAGAGCCGTCGCCATTTTGCCGCAGCCGAGAAATCCTAGTTTCATGCCTTACGGATATACCGCAAATGCGCTGAGGAAAATCAGAAAAACCGGAATGATCCCCCGGGGATTCACTTTTTATACCAGCAAAGCCGCCGTGCGCTCGGGCATTGATCCGGTGGCGGAGTATAAAGGTCCAGGATTTTGAGCCAAAGCGGCTTGCACGTCGGCACGATGATGATGTTCGGGGCTTTCGCCGTCACAAAGCGACCCAGCGGGTACCTGTAGGTCAACGTCACGGGGCGGAACGTCCGCCGCTGAACGGCATTCAACCGATACCCGCCGCAAACGGGCGTGACATCCCCCTCGGCGATGTATTCGGAAATCCAGCACCCCTCCACATCCGTGCTCACCACCTGCCAGTAAGGCAGTTCGCACCACGCCTCCCGGTGTGCGCAACCGCCGAGCAAACCTGTCGCCACCGCCGCCAAAACCCACGACGCCATCCATTTCATGCCGGGATGATTCCAAGAACCGGCTTCCGGCGCAATGGCAAAATTCCGCTCTTTGGGGGTCTGTATTAGAGTTACCAGTCCTGATTTCCCAATCCCGCAACCCAGAGTGCGCTGCGGACGGGTTGCAGCAGCCGGGACAGTTTTCTCAAAGCCCGCGAAGCAATCGAGCCGCCGGGAATTTTTCTGAACTTGGAAAGGCTGGCCGCTTGCGAAGCGAAGATGTCCCTCCAGGCCGCCCGCTCGTCGAGTTCCAGGAGGTTTTCCAGCTTGTCCAGCGCCGCAAGGCCGAAGTCGGAGTAGCCGTACACGTAATACGCAGTCAGCAACGCGCGGATTTTCCTGAGCCTTTGCCCGGAAGGCAGAGACAGGATCTTTTCCATGCTTTTGAAATACACCGCGTCGCACGAAATGATTTTCCCCTTCGGGCCGCCCGTGTTGTGATGCCCACGGCTCTTGAGATACAAAAAGTTGCCCAAATCAAACAGATCGAATCCCCTTTCGCGCATATAGAGATCGACCTCGGCGAACAACGGCTGTTTTTCATAGATCGGGAAAAACTCCACTTCCACCTCGACCCCCACCACCTCGTTTTCCAAAAGAGCTTCCCCGCCTTTGAGAATTTCGAGTTCTGTTCCCTGGGTATCCACCTTGATGAAATCGGGCCGGTTGCTTCTTCCCTCCAGCGCTTCCTGGAGCGTGAGGCAAGGAATCGAAAGCTCGGAGGTAATCTGGTGTCCATCGCCGAAATCCACCTCTTCCAGTTTGGCGAAGTTGGGCTTGAGCAACGAGGTGTTCGTAAAACCTTTGGTCAAATAAAGCGTCCGCCGTCCTGTTTGCCCGGCCAACCCGGCATTGACCCATTCCCGTTTCTGGGTCTGCTCCAACTTGCGGAACTCCTCGACATTGGGTTCAAACCCGATGGTCACCACGTTGAGATCCGGGCGGTCCCATTGTTTGTTGATCCCCATCGCCGCGCCGATATCGACCAGAATAAAAGGGTCGATTTTTGAGAAAAGGTTCGGCTTGATCGGGTGCATCGGGCCAATTTGTCAAAAACCAGAATCGCTGTCACCTTCTAAGCGCATTTCAAAAGGCCGGAAAAAAGCGCGCTCCCCGTTGAAGCTTGACGCAACAAACACGGGGGGCTTAGACAAGCAACCGATACATCCCGCGTATGCGCCTGATCTCAAATTGATTATGAAAATCCTGGTCTTCTCCTCTGATGGCGTCGGCGGCACGGAAAAAACGGCAACCCAATATGCCGTCGGCCTGGCCGGGAAGGGGCACGAGGTGCTTTTTACCTGTCCACTGGGCGGACCTCGGGCGCAGTATTTAACGCAGGGTGGGGTACTGCTGGTGGGCAACGTCGGAGATGAAGCGACCCTGCGCAAGCTGCTCCTGGCGGAACAGCCGGATGTAATCCATCAACACGTTCCGGGTTATCCCACGGGCAATCCGATCTACGCCGTCCTCGCGGGGTATCCCGGGCGCAAGCCGTGCTTGGTGGAAACCAATGTGTTCGGGCGGCTGGAAGAACCCCTGAGCGATCTGCATGTTCAATCCCGTTTTTTTGTCTCGATGGCCAGCGGCACCCAGGCTTTCCTGCGGGCGGGCATTCCGCTGGAGGAGGCCGGCACGTTGCGCAATTCGGTGCTGTACAACCCGTCGTTTTCACGCCAGCCGCAAACCCCTGCGGCGCGCCAGCCATTCCGCGCCAGGCTGGGAATCGCGGAGAATGAAATCCTTGTCCTCCGCATCGGACGCCCGGGAGCAAAATGGCGGACTTGGGATTGCGAAGCTTTTGCATTGGCGCGGAAAGAACAGCCGCGCCTGAAACTCCTCCTGATGGAACCCCCGGAATTTGTGAAGCGCAACATTCGCTCGGGGCGCTACGGGGAGGGGATCGTCGTCCTGCCCGAAACCTCGGATTTTGAATGGCTCGGCGCGTTGTACGACAGCGCCGACCTGATGCTGCATGCCAGCGCCTACGGGGAAAGCTTTGGGTGTACCTTGAGCGAAGCCATGGAAGCCGGGCTGCCGCTGATCGTGCGGAGCACCCCTTGGGGGGACAATGCCCAGGTGGAACTCGTCCAGCATGGGGAAACTGGGTATGTTTGTTGCAGCGTTCCCGGCATGGCGCAAGCCCTCGTGGAATTGGCAAACGATGGCGCCCTGCGCAAAACTCTGGGTGAAGCGGGGCGCGCCCGCATCAAAGCCCTCTGCGATTTCGACCAAGAGGTGGCGTTCCTGGAGGAGTCCCTGCGCGCGCTGGTGGACGGCTCTCCAGCTCCTCTGCGAGAGCAGAGATCGCGGCAATGGCTGGAGTTTGCGTGCAATTTTCGGCAACGGGAACAGCAGACGCTGGAAAAAGAGCGGGGACTTTTCTGGCCCCGGGTGGGGGGAGCGACCTATGCCGCCTACCGGTGTTCGCGCACGCAGCTTGGCCGCTGGCTGGGCAGGCTCAAGGGCGCGTAAGGCGTCCAACCTGCTTGTCTCGAACGCATACTTGCAAGCCATTCAGAGCTCTGCCTGTTTATAACCCCTTGAGTTCCGAGAGAGGTCCCTCGCTCCGCTCGGGATGACCCGCAAAAATGGGGAGTGATCTTTTGAAACGCCTCGTGCAAGATTACCGATTCCTATGAGTTCCAATGTCCGTGTCCGCTTCGCTCCTTCGCCCACCGGCTACCTCCATGTCGGTGGCGCGCGCACCGCCCTTTTCAACTGGCTCTACGCCCGCCACACCGGCGGCACGTTCATCCTGCGCATTGAAGACACCGATCGCGCCCGCAACACCGCCGAAGCCACCCAGGCCATCTACGACGGTCTCCAATGGCTCGGCCTCGACTGGGACGAAGGCCCCTTCAAGGGCGGCGATTGCGGCCCGTATTTCCAGAGCGAGCGCGAGGAAATCTACCTGCGCTACTTCAACCGTCTCAAGGACGCCGGGCACCTCTACGAGGACGGCGGAGCCTGGCGTTTCCGTTCCCCGCGCGAACTTGTCGTGCTGGACGACCTCGTCTGCGGCCGCATCGAGTTTGACCTTACCAATCCGGAGACGCATCCCGATATTACGATCCGGCGGCCCGATGGCGGCTGGATCTTCCATTTCGTCAACGTCGTGGACGACATCGAAATGAAGATGACCCACGTCATCCGGGGCGAAGATCACCTTTCCAACACCCCCAAGCACCTCGAACTCTACAAGGCGCTCGGCGCGCAGCCGCCCCGGTTCGCCCACATTCCGCTGATCCTCAACCGCGACGGCTCCAAAATGAGCAAGCGCGACCAGGGGGCCGCCGTCGGCGGTTACATCGAGCAAGGTTACGCCCCGGAAGCGGTCGTCAACTATTTGTGCCTGCTCGGCTGGTCGCCCAAGGACAACCGCGAGGTCCTCGACCTTCACGAGATCATCGCCCTGTTCGACCTCCCCAACATCAATCGCCGCGCCGCTTCCTACGACCTCGACAAATGCCACTGGATGAACGCGCAATACCTGCTCCATATGAGCCTGGAGCGCTTCACCGCATTGAGTTTGCCGTTCATTGAAAAAGCAGGCATCCCGTACGGCAGCGACGCCGCGCTCAAAGCGGTGCTCGCCATCGTTCAGGAAAAAACCAAGCAGCTCAACGAAGTGCCCGACCGGATCCGCTTTTTCTTTACCGAAGCGTTTGAATTTGAGGCGGAAGCCGTCGAGAAAGCGTTCAAAGTTCCCGGCGCGCTCGAAAAACTCGCCGCCCTCGCCGACCGCTACGCGGCAAGCGAGCCGTGGACGGCGGAATCTATCGAAGCCACTCTCAAAGCGACCGCCGCCGAGTTGGGCTGGAAAAATAAAGAACTCATCCACCCCGCCCGCATTGCCGTGAGTGGGCGCGCTGTCGGCCCGAGCCTTTACCACATGATGGAGGTCCTTGGACGCGAGCGCACCGTCGCGCGCATGCGCCGGGCCGTGGCGCGGTTTGCGTAAGCGGAGCGCTCCGGATTACGCGAACATCAGGCGGCAGATCACCAATGAGGCAATGACGCCGACCAGGTCGGCCAGGAGCCCTGCGGGAACGGCGTGCCGGGTGCGCCGGATGCTCACCGAGCCGAAATAGACCGCGATCACATAAAAGGTCGTCTCCGTACTGCCAAAAATCGTTCCCGCCATAAGGCTTGTGAGGCTGTCGGGACCGAAGTTTCTCACGATTTCTGTAAATACTGCCGTCGTCGCGCCGCCGCTCAAGGGACGCACCAGCACGAGCGGCAGGAGGTCCACTGGAAAACCGATCCGCCCCAGCGCCGGGCCCAAGCTTCTGGCGAGCAGATCGATTCCCCCCGCTTTGCGGAACATCCCCACCGCGACGAGGATGGCCACCAGGAACGGGATAATGCGCGTCGCGACTTGGAATCCTTCGCGGGCTCCCTCCACAAATTCCTCATACACCTTTACCCCGCGCAGCCAGGCGTAGAGCGGGAAAAACGTGAACGCGAACGGCAGGGCCAGCATTCCCACGACACTAAGCAGGCGCGTGGGCCACTGCAACCGGGCCAGGTTCTCGCTCAGCGGCGCATAGCTGAAATCCAGCACCCCTCCGGGAGCCAGGGGACGCAGCATCGCCAGCACCGCATTGGCCTGGTCCGGGAAAGCAAGGACGCCAAACAACAAAACCATCCCGATTCCATAAAGCGCGAGCAGCCATTTTCCGCCATGGCTCAAGGCGGCCTGGGCAAATTCCCCTGGCGGGATTTCTGGTTCCACGGCTGCCGGAGCGCTGGAATGGGGTGAGGGGAGGGGAGCTTCCTGCGGGAGTCGGTACCGGGGGAGTTTTTCCAGCAGCTTGACACTGGTGATCCCGGCGGTGAAGGCGCAGAGCGTGGCCATCAACGCGCTGGCGACAATCGCGGTCGGGTTCTTTGAGCCGTTGATGGCGAGGATGCCTATGGCGGTGGCGGGGATTAGTTGAATGGAGGCGGTATTCATCGCCAGAAAGGTGCACATCGCATTGCTGGCGGTGCCGGGGCGCGTGTTCAACTGCTCCAGGTATTTCATCGCTTTGAGCCCCAGCGGGGTGGCGGCATTGCCGAGACCGAACATGTTGGCCGCCATGTTCATCGCGATGGTGCCGAGTGCCGGGTGCTCCGAGGGAACCTCGGGGAAAAGCCGTCGCATCACCGGTCGCAGAGCGCGGGCGAGGAGTTGAACAAGCCCGGCAAGTTCGGCCAGTCGCATCATCCCCAGCCAGAGGGCGAACCAGCCCGCCAACGGCAGGGCGATGCCCATCACGGCGTCCTTCGCGCTGGTCGCGGCGGCTTCCGTCACCGCGCCCAAATGGCCGGAGAACCCGCCGATGAACACGGAGAGAAGCACGAGCCAGAGCCAGATGGGGTTGAGCACAGGGGGATTATTGCCAAGCCAAGCCGGTTCGCCAAGAAGGAGTTTTTGGCTTCCCGGTGACGACACCACGGTGGATCGTGCGCTCCGCGCGCGATTCCGGGGGGGATCGCAAACAAAATCGGCTCGCTACGCTCGATATTTTTTGGAAATCGCCCGCGGAGCGGCCGATCCACCACGCAAGAAGCTGGTGATTCGGAAATTCTTTTCGAGAGATGCTTTAATCCAAATCCCGAACCAAGTCGGCCCAGCGGCAGCGCAAGGCGCCCCTCAATCGGTCGAGGTAATCCACGCTGATGTTCCATTCCCCGGCTTCGACCCTTTGGAGCGACCGCGCATCAATCCCCGCCAGTTCGGCTAAACGCTCCTGAGTAAGATGCGCTTCTGTGCGCAATCGAGCGATAGTGCGTCCGATCACGACATGGGCTGGATGTGCTTCTGGCACATCCGAACCATGCAATACTACCGCGCCAACGAACACGGCTGCCGGGTGCCGTGTTTTGCAGTGCACATTTCTGCAATTATAGCCGTCTTGTCCCTAAACCGATTCAACGGCATGAAAGTTGTCTGCGCATGGTGCAAAAAGGTGATCCGCGATAGCCCCGAGGAGATCGTATCGCACGGAATTTGCGAGACGTGTGAGAAACGGATGGCGAGAGACATCATCGGTCGTCCTCCCGGAAATTTTTCGGATTGGTCCACGTTCGTCGAACGACAACTGCTCTGCGCGTTGGTCTGCTTCACCTTTGTTTTCCTGGTGATTCTGGCGGCGGAGGGGCTGCATTCCCTCACCGGAGGCAAAGTTCCCCAACTGATCGAATGGCAGCCCAGGCAGCTTCAGCATCACGTGCAGAAAAAGTTTCCACGGTGAATTTGAGGGATGGGGGTGTAATTAGAGCATCTCTCAAAAAGTGGCGTGAGCGCTGGAGGCATTGAGCGCCAAAGGCGCGGTCGCATAACAGCCTAGGGCGAAGCCCTAGAGCATTTTCGTTTGACGTTGTCGCATTGATTGTGCGCTGAAAGCGCAAGGGAAACCAGCCCAGGGCAGAGCGCAGCGTCGCCCTGGGTGCCGCGCAACAACCGGTTGCGCCCTGCAAGGGCGCTGGTAAGGGGGA
>CAIYQA010000229.1 GCA_903928175.1 uncultured Spartobacteria bacterium
AGGCCATCACCACCACGGCGCGGAATTCCAAACCCTTGGCAAGGTGCATCGTCGCAATGGATACATGGCCCGTTTGGGTTTCCACATGGTCATCCAGGATTCTGAATGCCAATCCCGCTTCCTCCACCGCCGATTTTGCGCGGTCAAGTTGGGTCTCTGAACGGACAAACACCCCGAACTCATGGGGCAAGATGCCGCGGCCGCTTTGCTCTCGGAGCCACTGGGCTACCGCGCCGCATTCTTCGGCCTCGGATTTCAATTCCTGGATTGTCGGCGGCGGCCCGTTGAACACAGAGACAGTGTCCCCCCGGTTTTCCGTGTTCCCATCCACGTCGCTCACCTCGGGGCCAAGCAGGCGATCCGCTTGGGCTCGGATTTGGTGAGAGGTGCGGTAGTTGACCCGCAAGGTGCGGGATCGTCCCCGAATATCCACGCCGAGCGATTTCCACGAAAAGGGCTGTTGGAAAATGCGTTGCCCCAAGTCCCCGGCGAAAAAGAGGGCATTGAGTCGGTTCGCCCCGAGTGCCGCGATGAACCGCAGATGTGCCACCCCGATGTCCTGGGCCTCGTCTATAACGGCGTAGTCAAATAGGGTATTCTTGTTGGCACCCAACGATCCGGCCAGCGCCGTAAACATGCCCGCGGGGGTGATGGCATTCCGCTTCTGCAAACCACCGCGCACCCGCTCGAAAATAGACCACAACACGGCACGCTGTGCTTCCGGCAACCGAGTCTTGCGGCCAAGCCGGGCTACGTCACGATATGCCTCCCAGTTTTCCAACTGCCATGCATCCACCACCTGTTCCCACTCCGTCAGGAGAAAATGCAGGCTGAACTTATGCCCACCCACGGCTTTCGACGCCTCGCTAAGGAGTTCGCGGATAAGTTCGCGGCTGGCCAACGTCACCGGCCCGCAGTGGGTTTTGTAAAGTCGGAGCGCAATGACAGTAAGCGAATGAACGTCAATCCGCTCGGCAAGGCGCGGTTCGCCGGTAAGAAGCCGCTTCAATTTCGTGTGCAAGGCATTCGCCAGCGTGTCAGAAAAGGTCGTGAGCAGCACCCGCCCGTCCGGGTTCGTGCGCGCCAAGTGAACCGCACGGTGCAAGGCCACAATGGTTTTGCCCGTTCCGGCGGAACCGGACACCCGCGCGGGGCCGGTGTAATCCCGCTCCACCAACTGCCGCTGTTCCGGGTGGAGAAACACTGTCCATTTCTCCCAGGGGTAATCCAGCGCACGCTGCAATTCCTCCACGTTGGTCATCACACGGAAACGACGCTGGGCATCGGGGTGATCAAACGGATTGGCCGAGGCTGCGATGGGCTGCGGCACCCGCGGCTTCCCTCCCGTAGCCAGTTCCAAGAGCGCCTCGGCGGCTTCTGCGGGCAGATGGTCGGCCAAGGCGAGCAGCGTGTCTTCCGTGGCACCTCGAACATCGTGCAGCCACTCTGCCGGGACGCCGTATCCGAGCAGTTCGGCGTCATTGAGGCGGGTGAACAGGCACGGCTTGGGCAAAACAGGCAGTTCCTGTTGGACGTAAACCGGGACGATCACCTCTTTCACCGTCTCCCGAATCTCAACCAACTGGGCGGCCCCCGTCGTGGGGTGCGTCTCCAACTTACGCCGCTCCGCCCACCCGTAAGCCTTGTCGTGGTGATCCACGTAGCAGAGCAGGAGGCTGCCCTGCGTTTTGTGGACAATCAGCCGGATGTCGCTGCTTACGCGGACTGACCAGAAATTCTTGTCCCTCGCCTTGTCGAGCTTGTGAAAGCTCATGCCGGGATTGACCGGATTGAGTTGCAAGTCGAACGCCGTGGTCTTGGCCGCCTTCTGCTCCTCCCCGGTCAGGCGGTTGAGGCTGTCTGTGAAGGTGTCGGCGATGCGGAAGTCCATAATTAGATTTCCTCAATCTTACCTGTTACACGGTTGATGAAACAAGCTACCTCCTCCGGTACTTCTGACGCATACATCTCGCGTTGCACATTACGGAGCGAAAGTGTGACGCCGTAATTATCCTGTGACCACCTCGCCACAGCCGAAAATAGGTCCTTTCCGCATACAACAGCAGGGCCTCCAGCTTTTTGCCATCGCTGGTTGACAATCTGGCGAGCCACAGGGTTCGACTTGTTTGCCCCTTGCTTCTGTTTCTGGCGAATCTCCTCAGAAATAATATCAATGGTCGCATCTTTCATTGAAGCGCATAGAGACGATATCAGCGCGACGACCTCATCAGTCGAAACGCTCCGCTCCGACTCCCGACTAATAATGCGAGCAATTGCCTCAGGGCAGACCGCGTAATTTTCCAATTCCTTCCGTTCCCATACATGGAGCCGAAT
>CAIYQA010000230.1 GCA_903928175.1 uncultured Spartobacteria bacterium
TGCAGGAAACGGATTCCGGCCCCATTTCCAAGGAAGTGAGCCAGATTGACGGCATCCCTGTGGGGATTTCCAGCGGGGCGGCCATCTGGGCAGCGCTGCAAGTGGCCAAACGCCCCGAGAACGCCGGGAAAACCATCGTCGTCATCGTCCCCTCCGCCAGCGAGCGCTACCTTTCCTCGTGGCTCTTTGCGGATGTAAACGCCGAGAGCGACGAAGTGTAGGCACGCCATCTTTCGTGATAGCGGAGCGGATTCTTTCCGCTCCGCACCAAGATCAAACAAGCTGAATCAAACCTATGAGCATTCAATCCCTGGAAACCTCTCATGCTGAAACTTCCGGTCTCACTCTGGACGTGTGCATTACGAACTCCTGCGGATTGCACGCGCGCCCTATTGCCGAGTTCGTTCGCCTTGTTCAAGGTTTTCAATGCTCTGTGCATCTGCTCGTGCGCGGAAAACGGCACAACGCCCGCAGCATCCTTGATCTGCTGTGCGCAAATCTCTGCTTTGGCAGCAAGCTGACACTCGTTGCAGATGGGCCTGATGCGGCAGCCGCTCTGAGAAAACTGAGGGTGTTTTTTGCCAACTTGGCCAACGAAGAATTTGCCACCCACCCCGCACAAAGCGACACGCGGCACCAAGTTGCAGCATAACGGATATTACCATGAACGCTCACGCGATGCTCTACCAACGATGTCGGCGCGCGAATGAACTCAAGCGCAACCCACGTTCCCTCCAGAACTTCCCAACTAAAACCGATTATACATAGAAACTTTACCCATGAAAAAACTCACAGCCATTCTGATCCTTACCCTCGCTTCCTTCTTAAGATGGGTTCATGCCGCAGAACTCCTCAACGTCTCCTACGATCCCACCCGGGAACTCTACACTGAATACAACGCCGCTTTTGCCAAATACTGGAAGGGCAAGACCGGCCAGGATATTACGGTGAAGCAATCCCACGGCGGCTCGGGCAAGCAGGCCCGCGCTGTCATTGACGGGCTGGAGGCGGACCTCGTAACCCTCGCGCTGGCCTACGACATCGACGCCATCGCGGAGAAAGGCCTTCTCCCGACGGACTGGCAGACGAAGTTCGCCAACAATAGCGCGCCCTATACCTCCACCATTGTGTTCCTGGTGCGCAAGGGCAATCCCAAGGCGATCAAGGATTGGAACGACCTTGTCCAACCGGGCATCCAAGTAATCACCCCCAGCCCGAAGACCTCCGGCGGCGCGCGCTGGAACTACCTGGCCGCCTGGGCCTACGCGGAAAAGGCGTTGGGCAAGGACGAGGGGAAGGTGAAGGAGTTCATCGGCAAGCTCTACAAGAACGTGCCAGTGCTCGACTCCGGCGCGCGCGGCTCGACGACGACGTTCGTGCAGCGGGGGATCGGCGACGTTCTGATCGCTTGGGAGAACGAAGCCTACCTGGCGCTCAAGGAATTTGGTGCCGACAAGTTTGAGATCATCACCCCCTCGTTGAGCATCCTTGCGGAACCGCCGGTGGCCGTGGTCGATTCCGTGGCCACACGCCACGGAACGACAGCAGAGGCCCAAGCCTACCTGCAGTATCTCTACTCGGAGGAAGGACAGGAAATTGCAGGGAAAAACTTCTACCGCCCGCGCGATCCAAAGATCGCTGCAAAATACGCCGGGCAATTCGGCAAAGTCACCCTGGTAACCATTGACGACGTTTTCGGCGGATGGAAAAAAGCCCAGCCCACGCACTTTGCCGACGGCGGGATCTTTGACCAGATCTACGCGCCGTCCAAGTAGTCACCTGCGGTAATACCAAATATATCGAAGTCCCCGGAGGGAATTTTCCTCCGGGGACTTTCTTCCATAACTCGTCAGTTAGCCTAAAAGCGGCAAAAGGACTCGCGCAAGGGGACGCAAAGAATGCAAAGAGAAAGACTTAAGGAAAACTCCTCACCATCAAGGTGACTCCGTTTTTTGCGTTCTGTCCTTCCAAGATTCTGTCTTTGCGCCCTTTGCGCCTCTTTGCGCGAAATTTCATTCCCGTTTTTAGGTTTATTGCCCGTATTGATCCGGGTGAAAATAGGGATATTTTGGACACCAAAAGCCCGTCTCCCGGTTTGGAGCCGAGGGACGGGCGTGCTATTGGCGGACTGTAATGCGTTTGCTTACGCCGTGGCGGCTTTCAGCGCCTGGTCGAGATCGGCCTTGATGTCCTCGATATTTTCAAGGCCGATGGCGAGCCGGATGTAGTCGGCGGTGACGCCGGTGGTTTCCTGCTCCGCCGCGGTCAACTGCGAATGCGTGGTGGAGGCCGGGTGGATGACGAGGCTCTTGGCGTCGCCGATGTTGGCTAGGTGCGAGAGGAGCTTTACGCTGTTGATGAAGCGCTTGCCTGCCTCCAACCCGCCCTTGATGCCGAAGCCGACGATGCCGCCGAAGCCGTTCTTGAGATACTTGGAGGCCACCTCGTGGGTCGCGCCCTCTTCCAGGCCGGGGTAGTTGACCCAGACGACGGACGGGTGCGCTTCGAGGAATTTTGCGACCGCGAGCGCATTCTCCGAGTGGCGCGCGATACGCAAAGGCAAGGTTTCCAGTCCTTGCAGAAACTGGAACGCGTTGAAGGGGCTCAGCGCCGGGCCGAGATCGCGCAGCAACTGCACGCGCACTTTGATGATGAAGGCGATGTTGCCCGCGCCCGGCACGTTGCTCAGGGCATCCCA
>CAIYQA010000231.1 GCA_903928175.1 uncultured Spartobacteria bacterium
CTGAACCGCCCCGGAGACTGCCGGCTTGCTGGTCTCCGCGCTCTTGTCGCTGCCCTGAATGTCCGACCACATAGCGCGGTCGGCTTCCACGGGCGAAGGCAGATAGGCCCGCCGCGGCGAAGCTGAAATCGTGAGATCCAGTTTTGCAGGACGCAACCCGTCGCTTTCGGCGATGAGCGTTGCCGTGCCGGGGTGGTCCAGAGTCTGGACCAGGACTTGGGCCAGGCCGACCCAAAGGCTGCGCACGGGAACTTTGTCCGGCTCGCGGGTAGCTGCGTCGCCGTTGCCCGAGCCGAGCAAACGGGCGGGGCCTTCCAAGCGGAAGCGAATGGTGTTGCTGGCAGTAGGCACGGGCCGGCCTTGGGCATCGACCACTTGCATCGTCACCAGGCCCACGTCTTCATGATCGGCCTTCAATGTGGGCCGATCCGGTGTAAGCACCACGGCCACAGGTTCTCCGGTGGTCTCCTGTTTATCCCGGGCCAGCAGCGACCCATTTTTGTATCCCAGCGCTTCGATTGCGCCCGGTTCGAAGGGAACGGTCCAGGAAAGATAACCCAGCTTGGGCATGGGCTTGCGCCCCTGGCTCTTGCCATTGACGATCAGATCCAGTTCCTCGCAATTGCTGTAAACCCAGACCTCGATGGGCTGGCCTTCCCGGCCCTTCCAGTTCCAGTGCGGGAAGAGATGGACCATCGGCTCCGCAGCGTAAGCCGATTGGTAGTAATAGGCCGCGTCCTTGGGGAACCCGCACAGGTCAAAAACACCGAAGTGACAGGAAACGAGCCACGGGACCTTGCCGGGCTTTTTATGATTTGCCCAGCTATCCGGGTAAAACGGAGCCGGTTCGCCGCGGTAATCAAATCCCGTCCAGATAAAGCCGCCGCACATAAACGGCCGCTTCAGGAGCCGCTTGACCTCCGTCATGGTAAACGTGCCGACATTAAAATTGGGCTTTTCATACGAAAGCAGCCGCCCCTGCAGTTCCTGGTTCTCATACACTCCGCGGCTGGTGTAGGTGTTGGCCATCTCGGTTTCCAAAAGCGGCTTGTCCTTGTACAACTCGAACACCTTTTTCAAGAGCGAGGGCTCGTAATTGCAGGTGTAATTAAAGCCGACGACATCCAGGGCCGTGGCGGCTGAACCCGGTTTCTCGTGGTCTTCATTCTGCCCCATCGTCACCGGCCGGGTGGCGTCCATCGAGCGAATGCAGTCGCGAATGCTCCCGGCCACCTGCCCGCCCAGCGGTGTACCTTGAAAAGCCAGTTCCTCGTTGCCGATGTTCCAAGCCACCACGCTCGGAGAATTGCGGCAGGAAAGGACGAGGCTTCGCAGGTCCTTGAGCCCCTGTTCCCCGGTGCTGAACTTCCGGTTCTCCGCCAAAACCAGCATTCCGACCCGGTCCGCAACCCGGGTGACAGGTCCGCCCGGATGATGCGCCGTTCGATAGGCGTTAAAGCCGAATTGCTTGAGCCGCTTGAGCCGGTATTCGACCACCGCGTCGGGCAAGGCGATGCCGATGCCCGCATGATCCTGGTGGTTGGCCGCTCCTTTGATCTTTACCGATTTGCCATTAAGAAAAAATCCCTGCTGGGGATCAAACCGAACGGTTCTCACCCCGAAGCTTTCGTTCAAACAATCCACCACAGCGCCGTCGGTTTCCAATTCCACCTTGGCCGTGTAGAGTTGCGGGGTCTCCAGCGACCACAGGCAGGGCTGGGCAATCTGGGTTTCGATCACCGCAGGCACCTCGCCCCAGGGCCCCACGCGGATGGGCTGGCGTCCTTCCGCGACTTGGTTCCCAGCCGGATCGAGCACCTTCACGCGCACGAGGACCTCCCGGCGCACCGATCCCTTGTTGGTCACCGCAGTTCGGACCCGCAGCTTGGCGGGACCCTCGGGCGCATCGGCAAGAAAGCTGGAGCCGTCATCGGGGTCGGTCTTGAACCAACTTTGCACCTGAACGCCGCCCCAGGGAATATGCACCGGCGCGGTCTTGACCAAGTGAACATCCCGGTAAATCCCCCCGCCCTCGTACCACCATCCTTCGGGCATCGTGCCATCCACGCAAACGCTCAGGACGTTCTCCCCGCCATACTGGATGAAA
>CAIYQA010000232.1 GCA_903928175.1 uncultured Spartobacteria bacterium
GAGGAGATTGACCGCCGCTTCCGGCTGGACGTCATCGAGCGGATCGAGGCGGATTCGACCATCAGCAGCCTTGGGGAGGGAGTCTAATATGATTACAATTATCAGCGATCTCGGGATTGGCGAAAAGACGGGCGTATTGAAACCGACCTCCCTGGTGCAGCGCATTCAAAAATATTGCCCGGTGGCCTTTCTGCGGAAGATTCTTCAGGGCCGCGAGGGCGTCATCTTCTTGCTGGCCCTACTGCTGCTTTGGCAAGGGTTGAGCCTCGCACGCTTTAAGGGCGGGTATCTTTTCCCCACGCCCTGGGTGACGCTCAAGGCGTTGTGGAGTTCCTTCCCGGAGTTGCTCACGGGGACGGGTTCTTCGTTTCTGGTGCTGGTTCCGGGGTATCTCCTGGCCGTTGGGACGGGGATCGTTTGGGGATTGCTGGTGGGAACGACGCCCACTCTCAATCGCATGTTTTCGCCTTTTGCGCGTTTTGCTTCGCCCGTGCCGCCTACGATTTATGTGCCCTATGCCATCGCCTTGCTGCCTACATTTCGCACGGCGGCGGGGTTCGTGGTGTTCATTGGCGCATTTTGGCCGGTATTCTTGAATACCGTCTCCGGGGCATCCTCAATTCCACAACGCTACCGCGACAGCGCGCAAATTCTGGGCCTGAAACGCTGGGAATACCTGGCACGGATTGTTTTCCCAGCCGCGCTGCCGCACATCTTCTCCGGAATCAGCGTCGGACTGGTCTTCGCCTTTATTTTGCTCACCGTGGCCGAGCTTTTCGGCGCGAACGCGGGCTTGGGCCGCTTCATACAGCTTTACGCGGACTATGCGGACTATCCTCGAATGGTGGCTGGGATTCTCTACACCGGCGTGGTTGTCCTGATTGCCACGGAAGTGCTCGAACGGATTAAACATAGGGCTTTGTTTTGGGTAAAATGAAAGACCGAATGACACCCGTCGAACGCTTTGCGGCCTACGCGGTCGGGAAACCCATTGACCGCCTGCCGTGCGTGCCGATTGTCGGCAACACCGCCGCGCGGGTCTTGGGCGTGAAGGTTTCCGAGTTCCGGGGCAACGGCAGGTTGATCGCCGATGCCCAGGTCGCCGCTTACCGGCGCTTCGGCTACGACGTGATCCGCATCTTCACGGATCTCTATACCGTGGCCGAGGCGATGGGCGCGCGGGTGCATTATCCCGACGACGAAACGGCTTACTTGGATGCTCCCGCCATCACGTCCGTTGACGAAATCGCTTCGCTGCGGCCCGCCGACCCGCGCAAGGACGGAAATCTGCCGCATCATCTTGAAGCGATGGAGCAGGCTTTTGCGGAAGTCGGCAAGGAAGTGCCGGTAACCGGAGCGCTTACCGGGCCGTTCACCACCGCTTCGTTTTTGATCGGCACGGAGACGCTCGTGCGGCTCGTTCTCAAAAACCCGGCAGCGGCTCATGCGCTTTGCGAGGCAGCATTTGCCAGCACGCTGGCTTATGCCGCCGCTATTCTGGACACGGGCTGCACGCCGAGCCTGACGGATGCCATGTGCTCCACCACCGTCATCAGCCCGCGCCAATTCAAGGAATTCGGATTTCCGTATTTGAAGCGGCTTGTGGATTTCATTCACAGCCGGGGCCGCGCGGTGACGCTGCACATTTGCGGCAAGACGCAGCCCATCTGGGAAGCGATGGCCGACACCGGCGCGGACTGCCTTTCCCTCGACAACGCCGCCGATCTCCGTGCCGCCAAAGAAACGGTGGGCGAGCGCGTCCGGTTGATGGGCAATGTCCCTCCATCGGAAATCATGTTGCAGGGAACGCCGGAGGAAGTCCGCACGGCGGTTCACGATTGTGTCCGCAAAGCTTACGACAACCCGAAGGGGCTCGTTGTCGCCTCGGGGTGCAGCCTGCCCGTGGAGACGCCTTTTGCAAACATCGACGCGATGCTCGACGCCGTGCGCGAGATCGGCTGGCCCGTCCCTTTCTCTCATTAGATTATGCCCAAGAAACCCAATCCCACCTGCTCGGAATGCGGCACGCTCCATTGCTACCGCCAGGATAAGCAATTCCCCCCGTTTTGCCAGACGGAGAGCACGCCCAAGGCGGCGTTGGGAAAAGCCGTCCGGCACTACCGAGGCAAAGGTCGCGACGCCGTGA
>CAIYQA010000233.1 GCA_903928175.1 uncultured Spartobacteria bacterium
ACAACGTCCACCCAGGCTTCCCGACCCACGGCCAGTCATTCTGTTCTGCGCTTTCAGCGCGCAAGAAACGCGACAATGTCCCCCCAGGCTTCCCGACCCACGGCCAGTCATTCTGTTCTGCGCTTTCAACGCGCAAGAAACGCGACAACGTCCACGGCAAATGCGCCCTAGTGAAAAAGGTTTTCAACTGCACTCCGCGTCTTCGCACAGTTTACGCCCTTTTTCGAGAGCGTTTTGTTATTCCGCCGCCGGGGTGGCGGTGGGAACCGGGGCTGCGGGAGCCACGGGAGCAGCCGGGGTCGCGATAGGAGTGGCGGCGGGAGAAGCAGGAGCAGCCGGAGTGGCCGAGGTTTTGGCATCGGCTTTAGCCTGCTCCAATTGCTTCATGATCATCGCCTTGATGGCCTCTTCCGATTGAGGTGCGGCGGTCGAAGGTTTTTCGGGCGCCGGGATCGGCTTGCTGGCCAGCCGGGCTTGGACGGCGCTGGGGGAGTTGGCCTGGTAGGTGTAAAGCATCGAGAGCCCCAGCGTGAGGGCAAAGAAAAGGCCGGCGAGCACCCGGGTCGCCTTGGCGAGGACGTTGGTGGTCTGGGCGCCGAAGAGATTATCGGTCATCCCGCCGCCAAAAGCCGCGCCGAGCCCTTCGTTCTTGGGCCGCTGCATCAGCGTCAAAAGGATGAGCAGAATACAGACGATGACGTTGATCGTCAGGAGAATATTGATGAAAATCGGAAGCATGAGGGCGGCGAATATGGCCGAGGGTTGGCGGTTTGTAAAGGGCGCTTCGTGGGAAAAATGGGGGGCAATCCGCAGGCCCCCGCGAAAACCCGCTCCTTCCCTACCTGAATTTCAGGGAAACCCCACCTTGGTTTTTTGCACCGTAGGGTGTTAGGATGCCGCGATTGTGACCCCGACCACCTCCAAAAAACTCAGGGAATATTCCCGCGCGGAGGAAACGCTTCACGCACTGAGCCATGGGGCCGGTTTTTTCGGAGCGTTGATCGGCACGCCGTTTCTCGTCCAAGCGGCGCTTCGTCACGGCGGGGGAGCGGCTCTGGTCGGGGTGGTGGTCTTTTCCGTGACAGCGGCGCTGCTCTACCTCTCTTCGACGGTTTACCACGTGTTGCCGGTCGGCAAGCTCAAGGAGGCGTGTGAAGTGGTGGATCACGCGGCGATTTTCCTGCTCATCGCAGGAACCTACACGCCGTTCACGCTTGGAGTGCTCCGGGGCACGCTGGGGTGGTCGCTTTTGGGGCTGGTCTGGGGAATCGCGCTCTCGGGGGTGATCCTCAAGTCGATCCACGGCGTGCGTTATCCGAGGATTTCCGTCGCGCTGTATCTCGGGATGGGATGGCTGATTGTCGTTGCGGCCCGATCTCTTTGCCTGAACCTGCCTTTGCCGGGGCTGCTCTGGCTGGCGGGCGGTGGACTGGCTTATACCGTGGGGGTGGCGTTTTATGTCAACAAACGGCTCGTTTTCGGCCATTTCGTCTGGCACCTGTTCGTGCTCGCAGGGACGGCCTGCCATTACTTCGCCATTCTCTGGTACGCGGCTGGAGTTTGACTTCTACGAGCATTTTCGTTTGACGTTGTCGCATTGATTGTGCGCTGAAAGCGCAAGGGAAACCAGCCCAGGGCAGAGCGCAGCGTCGCCCTGGGTGCCGCGCAACAACCGGTTGCGCCCTGCAAGGGCGCTGGTAAGGGGGAGCGGA
>CAIYQA010000234.1 GCA_903928175.1 uncultured Spartobacteria bacterium
CCATTCTTTGCGGGCGGTGAGCCAAGGTTCTTCTCCAATCCCTTTGGCTTTTTGTGCAGATCTTCGGACTCGTTGTTCACTTGGTTCAAACTTTGTCCGCCATCTTTTTTCCTCGGAAGGCATCATTTTTATACGTTCCCAGATGGCTGCTTGCCGAAGGACTTGTGCGCGGGTGGGGATTACGGGTGTGGTTAACCCTTCCATTGCGTCAATGAGAAATTGGATGTCTTGTTTGTTGTCATTGTGAACTAATTTCCCTAAATTTCCGGTTTCGCTACGGTCGAGGATGCCTGTTTGGATGATCGCTTTGAGTTCATCCAACACTTTGGTGGGTACAATAACTTCGTTTTGAACAAGCAGTCGGGCTAGTGCTCCTCTATATTTCTTGGGGTTTTGGCTTATGGAGGTTTCGTTGAGCTGTCGATCTATCCTCGACATTTTGTCTCCCACTGTTTTCCTGGCGCAGGCTAGGAGCCATAAGGATGTGTCGATCACAATGCGTTTGGGCTTTATTTTAGTTGTCATCTTTACAAAGCCTCCGGAGTATTTGGTCAGTGCTGTTTAGGGGATCAAATAAGGGTTCAGCTTCTACTGAGATTGCTTGCAACGCGTCGATTATGGCAAGGTCTTCGTCCATCCCTTCGTATTTGGGGAGCTGTAGCTCCGCATCTAATCTTTTTTTTAGCTTTGCAGACGGCGCTGGAAGTGTTTGTGGTTGGTTGGGATTCATGGTTTTTCGACTTGTGTCTACTATATTCTAAAATATAGTCCTTTTTTGTTGGGAAATCAATTTTCTTTGCGGAAGGAAGGGGGAGAACGCCCCCTCCCAAGCTATTGGGGGGAAGATTTATGGCGAGTAGCTATAGAAAACGCCGTTGGAGAACGCGATGTCGTTGGCGATTCCGGTAAGTGTGGATTGCCGCACGGTTTTTTCGGGAAGCAGGTTCACGGTGAGCATGTTTGTCTGGGTATTATTCTTGTTTTCGTCGGGCCGGATTTGAAGGAGCCCTTTCCCTTTTGGGATGAGAATGGTTCGGTGATCCCGAAGGAGGTTTTTTACAAGCTGCGGAACGGCTGCCTGGGCATAAGTGCGATTGTTATCCTGACCGCCTGAGGAGGCGGATAGGTTGTGTTTTTGCAGATCTTCCAGGGGAGCCCCCACTATCTTCTCCATTTGCTCTTTTTCCGGGAGAGGGGGCAAGGGTTCGTTTCCGTTCTTTCCAGCCTTGCCTTTGTCGATGAGCAAAATGAGAGGGGTGGTGCCGCCAATGCCGTTTTCTGGGACATGGGACATCCCTGCGGGCAACTCCCCTTTCGGTTTGGGCTGGCTTTGCGCGTTGGGGTGCCAGAGCGCTTCGGCTTGGTTCCAGAGGAAGATGCGTTTGGTTTCCTTGTTGTAGCCGATCAGGGTGACAGCATGACCAGGCTTTAAGGCGATGATCGGGCGGTTGGAGGCAAGCGTGGTTTCGATGAGGGCAACGTAATCATTAAGCAGCATGGACTTGGCTTCCACTGTAGTAACTTGGAAGCCCATGTTGCGGATGCCGCGAATGATTTCGTCAAGGGTAGCCCCTGCGGTTCTAGCGCCGCCGCTGATGACCTTGAAGAATTCCTCCTGGCTGAGCTGGATGGAGGGGTCAATGTAGCTCATCACATTGAGGGCGGAGGCGGCGGTGCAGATGCCGAATTTGCTTTGTGGGATGAAGGGGATGGCGAGGAAGACGAACTTGGGGGTGATGATGGTTTTATCCCATTGAAAGTCTTTGGCTACTTCGGTGGGGATTTCTGTGGTTTGCCCCCAGCCTGTAGTTGCCGGGCATGCTGTAATCACCATCGCGGTAGCAGTGAGCAGCTTTTTGATTATGTGGATCATGCAGGGGGCAGTCTTTTAGAGTTCATTTTCATGGCAGGGTCTCCGCACGAGTTTTTCATTTCGTGACTGCTGGTCATAAACCGCGATCCATGTCGTGCAGTCCTAAATACTCGGCACTCAGTTGCCTGCGGTAGGTGTCCCTCCTTTGACTCCTATCGAGCAGCTCAAAAATATAACCAGCAATAAGAGCGATGACAGTAAATGAGCAAAGCGTAATTACTGAGTAGAGGATAACAACCCGCCACGCAACGGCTGGAGATGTTTTTGCAATGAGGTGTCGCAGAAACAACCAAATCACAAGCATTCCGAGGATTTGGATTTTATAGAACCAGAACATCATTCCGAGCATTCCGAGCATTCCGAGCCAGAGCATCCAAGCTTTGAAACTATGGATATTATAATTAAAGTGCTTCTCGCATGCGTAGTCGAGTCTGTCTAGTGATGCGATGCATTTCTTCATCAGCCAGGTTGCTGGAATGCCGATAATAACACAGAGTATGATAAGAATTTCCATTATGATTTGAGAAGTTTTTGTTTTTGGATATTGAATTCCTCGTCCGTGAGCACTCCGTCCTGCTTTAATTTTGCCAATTCCTGAATTTCCTTGCTGATGGAAATGGGCGATTTGGCTGCGGGAAGTTCCTGATGTCGGGGATCTCTGCCGGTAATTCTTATGATGCGAATCGCTCGCTTGATTTCCAGCATCTCCCGGATCGCTGGGCAGTAAACCTTTCCAGTCTCATCCGTCTTGTAGTGAGGGTGATCTTTTCGAACCAAAGAGCGGATGATCCAAAAAACGAGCATCACCAAGGCTCCACGCGTGACTGCATAGTACAAAAATTCCATGCACAGGGAGAAGAAATTGTAGAGGGTTTGCATAATGGGAGGTGCGAGTCGTTGTTTCAGTGGGGTTGATGTAACTGGGTTCTTTGTTAAAAGAGGGAGGGAGTCATTGCCCTTCCTCCCCCTTTTTCGAATCCCCCACCACGGCTAGGGGGGAACATTCATTAGGGCCTCCATGTTGGAATGTCCTCGGAGCTTTTACGGCTACAGCTTTGTGGCGTTATCTTCGATCACTTTTTGAATTGATGAATTCCCCTTTTCTGGTGCATCAGTGGCAATGATGCGGTTTCCTTGTAGCAGCTCGGCATAATAGGTTTCATATTTCACATTCATGATCCGGCAGGAGCATTTCCATTCGCTTATGGGTTGGGCCGGAATGTCGACCGTCGCTGATCCGACGGGAACTTCTTTGGTTACTTCCTGAAGTTTTCGGGTTTCAAATTGCACGGCGTTCTCCCGTTGCGGTCCAGGCTTTGGCGCACGGCCAATCAATACCACGCGGACTTTTAAGGGAACCGAAGCATCGGCTACTCCACTGATTTTTGCGTTGAATGTGTACGTGATCTTGTCTCCCCAGCACTTTGTATGGTAGCTGGGAGGATAACCAGGCGGCCTCGGCTCGCTGCCGGAAGGCTTCGGTTCACTCACGACGACAGGTGTTTTGACCTCGATTTTCAACCGTGCGGTGGACACGGGAGTCTGTGCATGAAGGAGGCTGGTGGACGTTAATGCGGCAACCGTAAGGATTGCTTTAAGGCTGGGTTTCATAGGGTTTTAATAATTTAGTCGCGAAATCCTATCCTTTTAGGGCGTGGACACTTTCTGTGTTCCGTCGCCAGGTGCCAGCGTGACATCCAGCTTGTCGGCCTTGATTTTTCCACCACGGGCGATGTCCATTGTGAAATTCCCTTTATCAATTTGAACAAATTTGCAATCAACGATCGGAGGATAGTAACCATTACTCCACCACGACTTTCCACGACGATTCCCTTCCACGCGCTCTATGCATTGCGCCTTGATGACATAGTTTTCGCGATTGTCATCAAGCTCGATTTGCCCCCGGTAACGCAGCCATTCATTAGGATATTCGACACTGGCGACCTTAAACTCCAATAGTGCGCCGTTCAGTTCGCTCATTTCGAATGTAATCAAAATCTTTTCTGTTATACGATTGGTCGCATACGTTCCGGTGTAGTTTGCTCCTGATGATGAGGCAGCGAGCAACGCATCCCGTTGAGCCTTCTTAATTGCCTCAAGTTTCTCGGCTTTTTC
>CAIYQA010000235.1 GCA_903928175.1 uncultured Spartobacteria bacterium
GTGACCAAGCGCGAGCAGATGATCACGCAGTTGGAATTCCTCACGCGCGAGGAGCTGCAAGCCCGGCGCGAGAACCTCGAAAGCTGGTCGCAAATCTGCGTGGACAACTTCGACCGGCTGATCGGAAAAATCTAACGAACTTTCGCAATCGTCGGGGGAAGTCGGCACTTCGCTCCCCGCGCAATGCCTCAACCCCGTCCGATACTTTTTAAGAAGCGTGCCCCCGCAATCGATCAATCCCATGGAGTTTGGACGCCAATCAGGACCGTTCGCCCGTCGCTGGTCTGCGGACGCAGGAACGTCGGTCGTCATGATGCTTATCGTGGCGAACGTGGCCGTTTCCCTGCTCCAATGGGGAATCGACTGGTGTTCCCCCGGTTGGACGGAAACCTATTTTGCGCTCAGCCGGGAAGGCATTGCGCAGGGATTTTACTGGCAATTCCTTACCTACATGTTTCTGCATGGGGGCTGGCTGCACCTGCTGGTGAACTGCCTCGGGCTGTACTTCGCCGGGCGCGAGGTGGAAATCGTCTGCGGACCCCGGCATCTGCTGGGAATCTATTTTGCGGGCGGCTTGGCGGGGGGCATTTTGCAACTGCTGTGTGTGCCGGGCGTGCCTCTCATCGGCGCCTCCGCAGGGGTGTGTGCCGTCCTGCTTGCGTTCACCACCATGCTGCCGGAGTTGGAGATCACGGCGCTGATCTTCTTTATCCTCCCGATCCGCATGCGCGCCAAATGGCTGGGGAGGATCGTGGTCGGCAGTTCGATTCTCTTTGCAGTGAGCGGATATGGCGGCAACATCGGCCACGTCGCCCATCTCGGCGGCGCCATGCTGGGCTGGTTTTATGCCCGGCGGCTCGGTTTTGGCGGCGCGTTTTGGCTCCAGCGGTTTGTGCGGGACCGCCGCCGCACCCGCGAACGCCAGGAGCGGATGGACCCGAACGAATTCATCAGCCAGGAGATCGACCCGATCCTCGATAAGATTGCGCGGGAAGGCATCCAAAGCCTCACGCGCGCGGAAAGGCGCATCCTGGAATTGGGCCGCGAGAAAATCGCCAAGAAGACCGGCTCGCCTCCCCTGCGTTAGGAATCGGCTGTTTCGCGCGTCCTGATCGATCAGAGTCCCGGGCTTTGCTGCATGATCCCGCGATGCCGTCCTCGCCCCAGCGGAAGGCCCGGCTGCGGGCCTCCTCGTGGGAGAGGTAGTTCCAGGCGTCCCCGTTGGCGCTGTAGTCCTCCCGGACCGTCCCCCACTGGCGTTCGCTCAGGCAGGGCTCCCAACGGCGCCAGTTTTGGACGTGCATCCGCTGGGCTTTTAAACGCTCATGCTCCGGAATCATCCCTAAAGGAATCGTCCCAAAGGCCGCCAGGGAACGCTTTTTGCTTCTAGAGCATTTTCGTTTGACGTTGTCGCATTGATTGTGCGCTGAAAGCGCAAGGGAAACCAGCCCAGGGCAAGCGAAGCGCCACCCTGGGTGCCGCGCAATAACCGGTTGCGCCCTGCAAGGGCGCTGGTAAGGGGGAGCGGATTGAGCACTAGCGTTTCCCAGTGCCCTTGCAGGGCACGGCTCTCTCACACGCATACCCCCAGGGCGCTGCCCTGGGCTGGTTTACTCAGCCCCTTCGGGGCGAGAGGAATGCGACAAATGAAACCGAAACTGGTCTAAACTGGCATGGTCCAAA
>CAIYQA010000236.1 GCA_903928175.1 uncultured Spartobacteria bacterium
AGGGTACGGGCTTTCAGCCCTGAATTTGGCTCGCATCGAAGTCCTTGGCCTGCGCTTCGCTCCAGCCAAGGCTGGTATGGAACCACACCTTCGGTGCTCAAGAACTGGCAAAAGTCGGATTGTTTCAAAGAGATGGTATTACGCCCCGACCGCAGGCGATTCTCCCTTTTTCTTCACGGCTTTCGCAAGATTCTCACCCGTGCCGCGGCTCCACCAGAGAACGATGGGCGAGGCAATGAAGATGGAAGAATAGGTGCCGACGATGATGCCGATCAGGATGGCGAACGCGAAGTCGTTGAGCGTCGCACCGCCGAAGAAGAAGAGCGCCGCCACCGAGAGGAAGGTCAACCCGGAGGTGAGCAGGGTTCTCGAAAGCGTCTCATTGATGGAGGCGTTCATGATGTCCTGGATGCTCCCCTTGCGTCCGCTGTGCAGCCCTTCGCGGATACGGTCATAGACCACGATGGTGTCATTGATGGAATAACCGGCGATGGTCAAGATCGCGCCCACCATGACCAGCGAAAGCTCGCGTCCCGCCAGCGCAAACACGCCGACCGTGATGATCACGTCGTGCAGCAGGGCGACCACCGCGCCAACCGCGAACGAAAGCTCAAAACGTACTGTCACATAAATCAGAATCCCGAGAATGCCCATCCCGAGTGCGATGGCGGAGTTGCGCGCGAGTTCGCCGCCCACCAGCGTGCCGACGTGGTCGTATTTATGCTGCTGGAACCCGGCCTGCGGCATCGCGGAAACAAGGTGTTTCTCGATATTTTCCGCCGTGCCGTTGCGGCTGCGGATGGAAATATAATCGTTGCCGCCGGCTTCGTGCTCCTTCTGAACCACGGAATCCGCCAAACCGATCTTGCCCAGTTCGGCGCGCACCTGCGCTTCGGTTACGTTGCTCTTGGCCTGGAGCACGAGCATGTCGCCGCCCCGGAAGTCGATGCCGAAGTTTTTCTCCCCGCGATAAATGAAGCAGGCGATGCTGATGACAATCACCGAAAGGGAAATGCTGATCCAAAGGCGGCGTTTGCCCAGGAAGTCGATGTTCATCTTATCGGAAATCAGGTGATGCATCTTGACCCCCTTCAACCCGAAGCTGCTGATCCCCCAATCAAAGCAGTTGCGCCCGACGATCATCGCCGTGAAGACCGAGGCGATGACACCCACGATGAGCGTGATCGAGAACCCTTTCACCGGACCCGCGGCGTACCAGAAGAGAATCGCCGCCGTGATGAGCGTGGTGGCGTTGGCGTCAAAAATGACGGTGAAGGCTTTGGCGTAGGCACCCTGGATAGCCGCCGGGAACGATTTGCCCGCGGCGAGTTCTTCGCGCAGACGCTCAAAAATGAGCACGTTGGCATCCACGGCCAGGCCGATGGTGAGAATGATACCGGCGATGCCTGGCAGCGTGAGCACGAAATGGAACATCCCCATGATCCCGAGCAGGATCGCGACGTTGACCAGCAGCGCGAGAATCGCAATCAAACCCGCCAGACGATAGTAGAGGGCCACGACCACCAAAACCGCCGCCAACCCGAAGAGCCCGGCGGAGATGCCGCTGCGGATCGCATCGTCACCCAAGGTGCTCGAAGCGCTCCGTTCTTCCTCGATGATGACAGGAACCGCCAGCGGATTTTCCAGCACGCTCGCAAGGTTGTGCGCTTCCTGTTGGGTGAACCGCCCGGTGATGGAGGCGTTGCCGCCCCAAATGGCATCCCGAATCACCGGGGCGCTCTGGATCTTGCCGTCCAAAATGATCGCGAACCGTTCGCCGACATGTTTGGAAGTCAATTCCCCGAAAAGATTTTTACCTTCGGAAGTGAACTGAAGCGAGACGCCATAGCCTTGCTGGTCATACATCGGCATGCCGCTCTTCACATATTTGCCCTCGATATCGATCTTACTGTGGACGAGCAGCTTGTTCTCCTCGGTTTTGCCATTGCGGGTGGTCTCCTCTTTCTCGATCCGGTAGCCGGGAGGGATGGGGGCTTGGCCCGCTTCGATCTGGGAAATCAACTGTTCGCTTTGCGGGTGAACCAGTCGAAATTCCAGCTTGGCCACCTTCTTGAGTTGCTCACGAGCCTCGGCGATTTTTTCAGCCTCCAACCCGGGAATTTGCACCAAAATCCGGTCCTGCCCCTCGGGGGTGATCACCGGTTCGCCAATGCCGTAGGCGTCCACGCGCTTGCGGATGACTTCCACGGCCTGGTCGAGCACTTCCTTGGTGGGCGCGCGTCCCTCTTCCTTCACCAACCGGATCAGGAACGAGGTGCCGCCTTTCAGATCGAGCCCAAAGTTGATCTTCTGTTTGTACTCGTATTTAAGCGGCCGGGCCGGGCCGGTCGCTTTCGAGGCATCGGTTATTTCCGGCACGAACGCCTGCTGCTTCTGTACCTTCTGAGGCCAGAACGAATCGATGCAAATCGCCAGGACAAGGAGCGTCAGGACGGTCCCGAGAATCCGCCGCCGCCGGGGAAAATCGGTGACGAAATACCAGAAGAAAAGGATCAGGACGAGGAGACCGGCGAGGAAGGTCAGGGTGGGATTGGAGCTCATGGAAAATAGATTGGGTAAGAACCCGGCGTTATGGAACTGAGGGGAATAAACTTAAGACTCGGAGGGGGCCTTTACAACGGCTGCGACAGCCGCTTTGTCAAATTCCAATTTGACGTTGTCGGCCACCTTCACGAGGATCGTGGTCTCCTTGACATTGGCCACGATGCCGTGAATGCCGCTGCTCATGACCACCTTGTCCCCTGTCTTGACGGCGGCGATCAGCGCGGCCTTCTCTTTGGCTTGCTTTTGCTGCGGACGGATCAAGAGAAAATAGAAAACGACCCCCAGCGCGAGAAGTTGAAGGAAAAAGTAGGTGGAATTACCCCCTGCCGCGCCGCCGGGTGCGGCAGGCGTGGCTTGGGCCAGGATGTTAAAAACAGTAGCGATCATAAACGTTCACGGTTTGCTTTCTTCGTAATTGCGGAAAAAAGAGACGTAACTTATGCAGGGAATACCCGGTTCGTCCACGGATTTCTTGAAAATGCGACGCACAAGGGGTTCTCCCCGTTCAAAAAGAACCATCAGGAACTCAGGAAGTCAGGAAAAGCTACTCTCATTAACACCGGGCGGGCTTCAGCCGGGTCCTAAACTCTCATTAACACCGGGCTTCAGCCCGGTGCTATGCAACCCCGGGATGCGAGCCGTTTTAACGGCTTCCTTTGCCGGGTGAACCGAAGAGATAAGCCGTTGAAACGGCTTTCCCCATTGAGAGCGCGCTCACCGGGCTGAAGCCCGGTGTTAATGAGAGGGGACAAGCGGCTTGAGCGGTACAGCCTGATCTCTTCTTTCTTCACTTTCTTCAATATCGCTGCCGTCCCTCGGCATCTTTTTCCCGACCTCCCCTTTCCTGGTTTCCTGGATTCCTGATTTTCTTTTGCCTTTCCTGATTTCCTGAGTTCCAGATTTTTCTTTTCCTGCTCCGCTCGGGATGACAGGCATGGTTGCCGCCATCCTCTCTTTCCTGATTTCCTGACTTCCTGATGATCCTCTCCTGATTTCCCCACTTGCGGGCGAAATTTTATGCGGTAATCTCCGAACGTCATGCGCCATTTCGTTCGGTTTTTCCTGATCCTGCTCATCCTACAACTCCCGGTCCGCGCCATCTCCATCATCGAGGTGCGCAAAAGCCTGGTCCGCATCACCACCACCGCCCAAGACCCGAATTATCGCGTTCCGTGGAACCCCGGCGCCAACGAAAGCGGCACGGGGGCGGGATTCATCATCACCGGAAACCGCGTTTTGACCAACGCCCACGTGGTCGCCAATGCCCGGTTCATCTCGGTGGAACGCGAGAACGACCCGAACCATTACATCGCCAAGGTCCAGCATGTCGGCCACGACTGCGACCTGGCCGTGTTGGAGATCAAGGACCCGAAATTTTTCGAAGGCCCCGTGGCGCTTTCTTTTACGAACCGGATTCCGCAGATCGAGTCGTCCGTATCTGTTTATGGGTATCCAATCGGCGGCGACCGGCTCTCGGTGACCACCGGGGTCGTCTCGCGCATTGCTTTCCACGTCTATGCGCATTCCGCAGCCGATAGCCACCTTACCATCCAAACGAGCGCCGCCATCAACCCCGGCAACAGCGGCGGCCCGGTGTTGCAGGACGGCAAAGTGATCGGCGTGGCGTTCCAAGGGTTCAGCGGGGATGTGGCACAGAATGTCGGCTACATGATCCCCGTGCCGGTGGTGCAGCGCTTTTTGAAGGACATCGAGGACGGGCATTATGATCGCTATATGGACCTGTGCATCTCGACCTTCCCCCTGCTCAATCCCGCGCAACGCAAAGCGCTCGGGCTTCAAAACGACGCCCGGGGGGTGCTCGTCGGCAAGGTCGTCACCAGCGGTCCCTTTGATGGCATTCTTAAAACCGGCGATGTGATCCTGAGCATCGACGGTCATCCGGTGCAGAGCGACGGGTATGTGGAACTGGACGGCGAACGCATGGAGATGCCGGAAGTGGTGGAGCGGAAATTCAAGGGCGACAGCGTCTCGCTCCATATCCTGCGCGATAAAGAACCCCTGGACGTGACCGGGAAATTCGAGAAAGCCTGGCCCTTCCAGCTCCAGGCCAGCCAATACGATATCCAGCCCCGCTATATCCTGTTCGGCGGGCTGCTTTTTCAGCCCATTTCCCGCGACTTTCTCCAGGAAACCCAGATCAACAACCTGCGCGTTCGCTTCATGTATAACTCCTTCATCTCGGACGAGTTCTTTATAGATCACCCGGAGGTGATCGTCCTCAGCAGCGTTCTGCCCGATCCCGTGAACACGTATCTGAGCGGTTTTCGCGGCGCAATCGTCGAGGACATCAACGGAACTAAAATCAAAACCCTCGCGGATATGGCCCGGGCATTCGCCCAACCGACCCAACAATATGTCATCAAAATGATGGGCGAAGGCCGACCCCTCGTCCTGGAACGGACCGAAGTCGAAGCGGCGCGCGAGCGCATCAAAGCCCGCTACAACGTCCGCAACGAACAAAACCTCAGCGAATAAATATGATTTCCCGCCTTATCCTTTGCGCTTTTTTGAGCGCCTCGCTTGCCGCTCCCTGCCTCGCAAAAGAGCTCCCGCCGAAAAAAAACCACGCCGACCACGCCACCGCCCCGGGGTTGAACGGACCGAGTTCGGTCGTGCGCGTGAACGTGACCAACCAGCCGTATGATTTCCTGCGCCCGTGGAGCAAACGCCCTCCCTTCCAGCGCCGCGCCGTGGGGGCCGTGTTGCCCGGTTCGCGGGTCCTGACGACCGCCGAGCAGGTGGCCAACGCGACTTATCTCGAGCTTGAAAAGCCGGATAGCGGCGAAAAATGTCCCGCGACTGTGGAAGTGGTGGACTACGAGTGCAACCTGGCGCTCGTCAAAGCGTCGGACCCCGAGTTCCTGAAGCCGTTCAAACCGCTCGCCCTCTCGGAACCGGGCGTGGGAGACGACCTCGCCATCTGGCAGCTTGAAAACAACGGCACCCTGCTCAACACGCGGGCGCTGCTCACCACGGTGGAAGTCGGCGCCTACCCGATCGGCGATACCTCCCTCATGCTTTACCGGTTGACATCTTCGTTGCAACAGCGCGACAGCGGCTTCACCTCCCCGGTGGTAAAGAATGGCGCGCTCGTCGGGATGTTGTTGCGCTTCGATTCCCGCAGCCAGACCGCCGACGCGATCCCCGCCCCCGTCATCCGCCACTTCCTGAAAGCTGCGGATTCCAAAACCGGTTACGCGGGATTCCCGCGAACCGACATGTTCAATGCCGCTTTGCGTGATCCGCAACTGCGCCGCTATGTCGGCCTCACCAATGGGCACGGAGGGGTTTACATCAGCGAAGTGGTGCCCGGGGGACCCGCCGACAAAGCCGGAATTCGCGCCGGGGATGTCCTTCTGGCCATCGGGACGACTTCCGTGGATCGCGACGGCAATTATATCGACGCGCATTATGGCAAGGTCTCCATTACCCACCTGATCTCCTGCGAATATTATAATGGAGACAAAGTCCCCTTCAAAATTTTGCGCCAGGGCAAGGAAATGACCTGCCAGGTCACCCTCACCCACCCCGATCCTTCCGCCTCGATCATTGAGCCTTACACCATCGACAAAGCTCCCCGTTTTTACATCCTGGGCGGGCTGGTTTTCCAGGAGCTCTCCCGACAATTCCTCAAGGAATGGGGACCCGAGTGGACCCAAAAAGCGCCCGAACGATTCCTTTATTATGATTACTACCAGAGGGATGTTTTCAAGGGGGACCCGCGGCAGCGGATTGTGATTTTAAGCAACGTGCTCCCCACCCCCTGCACGGTCGGCTACGAGGAACTCAACTGCCTGGTTGTGACCAGCGTCAACGGCGTGGCTTTGAAAAGCCTTGCCGACATCGAAGCTGCGCTGGCCAGGCCGATGAATGGCTTTCATCGCATCCAGTTGCAAGGAAGCCCCGGTGAGATTGTGCTCGATGCGGCGGAAGTCTCCGCGATGGAACCCGCCTTGATCCGCAACTACAACCTGCCTGCAATCAAGCGGCTTTAACCGCGAGAGGAAATTGGCAGCAACTGCCAAAAGAGCATCCGGGGAGCGCACGCGCCTCGCGTGTTGGCCGAGGCGTCCCGCCTCGGCGAACTTCTCATCCAAACCGCACTCGATTGGGGGGGCAAGCATTCAATAAACCTGATCACCCGGCACCGCTTCAAAGAACTCGTAATTGGTGCCGTTGAGGTGGGAAACGAACATCCAGCCGTGCCAGCGCGCGAATGCCAGGGCGGCCCCGGGGCTCCCTAATTGCGCCATCTCCGCCGGGGCGGCAACAAAGTAGCGCCCCTGCCACTCGATCCCCTTCTCGATCCGCTTCTCCAGCGCTCCCCAAGCGTGTTCCATTGTAAAGACGGTTTCGGAGGTGCACCCGTGGGTGGGTGCAAATAAACCCATCCCCACCGCAAGCGGACGGGGTATTTCAGTGCCGCGCCGCTCAACCTTACGCCGCAAGCGGCGGGGAATTGAACCCGAAGGAGATTAAAAGTGGTGTAATGTGGAGACTTTGCATTCAGCGCCAACGGCGCGCACCCCCATTGTGCGAGCCGAGGATCCTTTACACTTTAGACCGGGCGGATGGTTTACACTTTTTGCCCCAGTTCTTCGGTAAATGAAAGCCCAATTCCG
>CAIYQA010000237.1 GCA_903928175.1 uncultured Spartobacteria bacterium
ATCCGCTCCCCCTTACCAGCGCCCTTGCAGGGCGCAACCGGTTGTTGCGCGGCACCCAGGGCGACGCTGCGCTCTGCCCTGGGCTGGTTTCCCTTGCGCTTTCAGCGCACAATCAATGCCACAACGTCAAACGAAAATGCTCTAGCCGGGAAATAAATCATCAGGAACTCAGGAAATCAGGAAAAAGAAACCACCGGATGTTAACTCTCTTTTCCTGATTTCCTGAGGACCTGAGTTCCTTTTGCATATCTCGCTGGCAACGCAAGCCATTCCCGGCTATGTGTGAAAGCGTCATGTTCCAGATCGTCTTTAACGAAATCAGCGCGGCCGAGATGTCCGCTTTGCCCACGGACCTCCAACTCGACCTGCTCGCGGAGTTTCAGATTCTCCCCGAGGATCTCGAGCATCTCGACCCGGAGCGATTTGGAAAAATCGAGCGCGACGGAAAAATCCTGTTCCGGTGCCGCGCAAAGGATTACCGGATTTATTTCGAGAAAGCAGCGGAGGGGATTACGATTCATCGAGTATTACATAAGAACACCATCCGCGATTTTCTTTTCCGCACGAAACTGCCGATGGTAGAGGAAGACCGCACGCTGGGGGAGAAGCCCGGGTTCTGGCAACTCATCGAGGAAGGCGCGCAATCCCGCAAACATTAGGCGCTCTGCCCCAGGGAGTTATGAGCAAAGCAGCCCCAAGCTGGAGAAGCTTGGAAACGAACGGGTCTATGGATGCAGGCTGGGCTTTTTAGTGCGATCAAGCCGCGCCGCCATGAGCATCTGCATTCACCCATCCGGTCGGATGGAGATCAAAAAATAAATTTTTTCCTTGCTCGTATTAGCTGTTTTGTTACTTATCGCAGGTGGTTTTTTTGTAAAAAAGAACAAAAAAAGAAGTATACCCCAGAATCAGCAGCCGTTCAAAAAAATGATGAAAAAAAATTTGCCGCTCCTTTTGGCTGTTTCATCTGTCACCACCTGCAACCTGAACGCTGCAATAACCCAGGTGGTTTATGACTTCTCCACCCCGACCGCGCCAGCTTCTGCCCAGGGGGATGCCACAACCGGCGGCTATGTCTTTTTTGGAAACTGGTCTCGGGGGTCAGGAGATTTAAACAGCCAAATCTATGACAAAGGGGCAACTACAGCATTTCCTGCCCCGGCAAACCACCCAGCCCCCATGTATTCGTAAGTTTCATTTCTGTTTTCACAATCCAAAAAAATAACCCTCAACCGTCAGAAAAAACCATCAAAATAAAACCAACAAAACAAAAAACTAAAAAATAAAACCTATGAAAAAATTTACTTCCCTGATGCTGGCTGTTTCAGCCTTCGCACTTAGTAACCTGCAAGCCAGCACCACCAAGGTGGTGTATGACTTCTCCTCCGCGTCGTCGTTTACCAACGATTATTACACCAACTACACCGGCGCGCCTGTCTCCTGGACCTCCACCGGCGGTTTGAACAACGGCGGGGCGCTCGACCTTAAGACAGGCGATGGAAATCAAGCTTGGTTTTCCAAATCCACCTACGAACCCCTCACCATAGGCCAAGCCCTCCAGATCTCCGTCTATTTCAAATACAACTCAGCTGGGAGTGGGCCCAACTCGATCAAACTTGGCTTGACGAACAATTCCAACTCCCTGGCCGACTTCGTCGCCATGCCCACCAACGGCAACTGGATCTATTTTGGAAACTGGTCTTACGGCGGCGGAGATGTGGGCAGTGAGATTTATAGCGACAAGGGTCCGGCTGGCAATGTAACCGATAACGGTAATGTCGGTTTTCAGAATGGACAATGGTATCAAACCGCGGTCACGTTTACGAAGGTCGCAGTCGGCACTTTTAACGTATCGTGTGCGCTCAATACCTCCGATTCCCAAGGCAATCTCACGAGCACAATGCTCTTTGGCTCCACGCCAAATATCTACATGCCCGAACTGGACACCAACCTGTACGCCTACATCGGGTTTGAAAACCCGGATCCTTCCACCACCATGCCCCTCGTGAGCAACATCGAAATGAAGTCCGACGGAACCATCTCGGGGGCAACTCCTGAGGTTCAGAACTCAGATCCTATTGTGGAACAGGTGCCGGAACCTTCAACGGCGGCATTGCTGCTCGGCGTGGGCGGCCTCCTTGGCCTCCGTCGTTTCCTGCGCTGGTAATCCCCAGCTTTCATATTGGTTGAATAAACCGCCTGGGAAAAACCAGGCGGTTTATTTTTTACACCCGGCGAGAATTGGTTCACGATTCGATGAAATTGAAATCCATGCACCGCCTGCTTATCGCCACCCGCAACCGCCATAAAACCGGCGAACTCGCCGCACTGCTCGGGGCGGATTTCCAGGTTGAAGACCTCACGGCGCATCCAGACCTGCCGGAAATCGACGAGACCGGGGTGACGTTCCTGGAAAATGCGATTCTCAAGGCATTGACGGTTTCCCGGCAGTTTGGCGGCGATGTTCTGGTGCTCGCGGACGACTCCGGCCTGGAGGTGGATGCGCTGGGCGGCGCGCCGGGAGTACGCTCCGCGCGCTTTGCGGGGTCGGGCGCACGCGACAGCGACAACACCGCGCTGCTCCTCGCCCGGTTGGGGGACGCGCCGCAACGGGCCGCGCGGTTCCGCTGCGCCATCGCCCTTGCCAAAGGGGGCGCGCTGGCAGCGACTTTCGAGGGGGCCTGCGAAGGCCGGATTCTGGATGCGCCCAGAGGTTGTGCGGGGTTCGGCTACGATCCCGTTTTTGTGCCCGAAACCCATGCGCAAACTTTCGCGGAATTACCCGCCGAAGTGAAGAACCGCATCAGCCACCGGGCCCGGGCCACCCAGCAGGCGCTCGCCTGGCTGCTCCAGTTGGCCTCGGCGTAGAGTTTTGGATCGCGCGCCCAGGCACAAAAAAAGCGCAGACCCCGCGAACAGGATCTGCGCTTTTGGAAAGAGCCGTGATTAATTCATCATATTAATCGTGCCGCTGTAGGAAGCTGTGCCCGAAGCGGAGGTTTTGTAGATGCCGACATCCCCGCCTTTGCGGCAAATGATGAACCCTTTGGTTTGATAGGGCTGGATGGTCGTAGTTGCAAAATCGTTCGGACTCGAGGGATTAAAGTTCTTGGTGCACAGGAACAGGGCATTGGATTGAGAACTCTCCCCGATTTGATTCATGTTGAAAGCGGAGGTTGTGCTCGTGAATCCCGTGAGGGTCGTACCAGATCCGCTTACGGCAGACAAGTTGATCCCTGGAGCAGAGAATACCTTTTTGATGTCCTCCCCGCGAATATACCCCCCGCCGACCAACAAGTTGACATAAGTCGCCAGGCTGCTGATCCCAGAAGTGCCGCCACCGCTGGTGCCAGTGGCATCGGCCGGCCAGCCCATTGTGTAATCACTATTCGCAGAGGCATCGCTCGCCATGGAGAAGCAAGCCAGGTGAATTTGGCGGCTGTTATTCAGGGTTTGGATCAGCTGGCCTTTGACCATTGCGCTGGTGACGGCGGGGACAGCCAAGCTTGCCAAAATGGCAATGATCGAAATAACGACGAGAAGCTCAATGAGGGTAAAACCCTTGGAACGATGGAATTTCATATTCTGGTGGAGTGTGGAAGGATGCTGCACGTCAGCGTATCGCAGACATGCCATTTCGCAACCGATTTTTTTTAAGAAGTTTTTGATGGTCGCGGGGATTTATACCCCCGGGAGATGGGTGTCCGCTTCGATCACGACTACTTCCTGCGGAGCCGGGGGGTAGGGATTCCGTTTAAAGCCGACGACGGCGAGAGGCGGAAGCCTGAGCGTAAGCGAGTGGCTTTTTCCCTGCCACCAAATCGGCTCGGCATGCTGCCCGCCGTAGTTGCCGACGTTGCTGCCGCCGTACGTCTCGGCATCGGTGTTGATGATCTCCTCATACCAACCTTCGCCGGGAGCGCCCACGCGGTACCATTCGCGCACCACCGGAGTGGCGTTCACGACGAAAACCAGCGCGGAACCGTCGCTGCCTTTGCGGATGAAAGAGACCACGGAGTCGTCGGCATTATGGAAGTCGATCCACTCGAAGCCTTCGTAAGTGTCGTCCATGCTCCAGAGAGCCGGTTCGTTTTTGTAAACCCAGTTGAGGTGTTGGACAAGGCGGCGCAGGCCGTCGTGCATCGGGTATTGCGCCAGGTGCCAGTCGAGGCTCTTTTCGTGGTTCCACTCTTCCCATTGGCCGAATTCGCCCCCCTGGAAGAGTAATTTTTTACCGGGATGGGCAAACATCCAGGCGTAAAACATCCGCAAATTCGCAAACTTCTGCCAGAGATCGCCGGGCATTTTATCCAGCAGCGAGCGTTTGCCATGGACGACTTCGTCGTGGCTCAACACGAGCACAAACTGTTCGTGGAAGGCGTAAAGCAGCGAGAAGGTGATATCCCCCTGGTGGAAGCGCCGGTGGATCGGGTCCTTCGCCATGTAGGTCAGGAAATCGTGCATCCAGCCCATGTTCCATTTGAGGCCGAACCCGAGCCCGCCCAAATACGTGGGCCGGGAGACGCCCGGCCACGCAGTCGATTCCTCGGCGATGGTGACAATGCCCGGGTTGCGCCCGTAGCAGACTTCGTTGAACTGCTTGAGGAAATGGATCGCTTCCAGGTTTTCGCGGCCGCCGAAGCAGTTGGGAATCCATTCGCCGGGCTGGCGCGAGTAGTCGAGGTAAAGCATCGAGGCGACGGCGTCCACGCGCAGGCCGTCAATGTGGTATTGCTCCAGCCAGAAAAGGGCGTTGGCGATGAGGAAATTGCGCACTTCGTTGCGCCCGTAGTTGAAGATGAGCGTGCCCCAGTCGGCGTGTTCGCCCTGGCGCGGGTCGGCGTGTTCGTAAAGATCGGTGCCGTCAAACTCCGCCAGGCCGTGGGCGTCTTTGGGGAAATGGCCGGGCACCCAGTCCACGATGACGGCGATGCCGCGTTGGTGGCATTTGTCCACGAAATGGCGGAACTCGTCCGGGTTGCCGAACCGGCTGGTCGGAGCGTAATATCCCGTAACCTGATAACCCCACGAGCCGTCGAAGGGATGCTCGGCCACCGGCATCAACTCGATGTGGGTGAAGCCCATCTCGCAGACGTAGTTGAGGAGCCGGTCTGCGAACTCCAGGTAGGAGAGCGGGCGGTTGCCTTCCTCGGGCACCCGCGCCCAAGAGCCGAGGTGAACCTCGTAGATGCTCACAGGGGTGCGTTGCCATTCCTTGGATTTGCGGGACTCCATCCAATCCTGGTCCGCCCAGGTGTAACGGTGGAGATCGAAGACGATCCCTGCCGTGCTCTGGCTGTGTTGCGCATAGAAGGCAAACGGATCGCTCTTGAGTAAGAGGTTGCCGTGGCAGCCCTTGAGCTCAAATTTGTAATGCGCCCCTTCCCGGATTCCCGGGATGAAAATTTCCCAGACGCCCGCGCCCGGGTGCTTGCGCATCGGGTGGATGCGCCCGTCCCAGTTGTTCCAGTCGCCCACGACGCTCACCCGCTGGGCATTGGGAGCCCAGACGGTAAAGAAGCAGCCCCAGGCGCCCCCGAACTCCATCAAGTGGGCGCCGAACTTCTCGTAAAGCTGCCAGTGGTTGCCCTCGGCAAAGAGATGCAGGTCGAGCGGCCCCAAGAGTTGCCCGTAGGAATACGGGTCCCGCTCCGTCCACTCGTCGCCGTTGTGGCCCGTGAACCGGAGCTGATAGGCGAACCGCTCCTCGGAGTCCCCAATGAGCGCTTCAAAATAACCGGCGTCATGAAAACGCGTAGCCGGGTAGCTGCGCGCCGGGTCGTCCACGGCTTCGACAACGACTGCACAAGCATCGGGCCGCAGCACGCGGACCACCAGATTTTCTCCCGCCTGGTGCATGCCGAGCACCGCAAAGGGATCGCCGTGATGTGCGCCAAGGAGCGCGCCGAGATTTCCGTCATCGAGGGTTCTGTGATTCATAGAAGAGCGTTCTTGGCAAATCGGTTCAAGCCTTTGCACCGCGCTTGCGAAACCGGAATTTTTTACGGGGTCCCCGTAAAAGAGATCATGAGGCAGATCGAACGTCTTTGCCACCGCAAAAATGCGGAAATGCAATGGCGGGGCGCGATTAGAAGTGGTGCAAGAATTAGGCGGCGGTTTTCCAGAAGTTTTCCCAGAGATTATTGGCGCGGATGACGCGAAGCTGGGCGAGGTCCTCGGCGTTTTCTTCGGGTTCGAGGTTCGGCTCCGGCGGCACGCCGAGCATGGCGCAGAGTCGTTGTCCTCACCGCGCTCGGGTTGAGTTCGAACCCGTAGTGCTCCTTGAGTCGTTTGCAGCCTGCCGCAAAGGAGTGTTCGATTCCGAAATCGGCCACCACTCGCTGCAACCGGCGCGATTTGTCGCGCGGGCTGATTCCCGCCGCTGGCGCAAACACCCGCTGATAACGGCTTCTCGCATGGCTCCAGATGCGTTCGGTCACTCCGATCTTCCCGAAAACGCACCACCAGCTTACGGCTTTTTTTTAGAACAGCGGCTCTTTGGGTGCGCCTGAATGAACTCTTGCGCCGCGCGTTCTTCGGCCTTCTTGGCCCACTCCTGCATGGTCATATTGCCCAACCGCCTTACTTCCTCGACCAGTTGGTCTTCGACATCATCGGCTTTGCGGATGGGGCCGTCTCCGGATTCTGTCAGCCCAAGGATCGCCTCGAAGCGCTCCATCATTTCAGGATGCTTGCGCAATCTCTCCACCATTTGCTCTTCCCTGCTCTTGTTTTCTGCTGGTTTGTCTTTCATCCCAATCGTTATCGAGAAGTTCTCTTAATAGTACCAGCTTTTTCTTACTCCTTCCCTCTTTTTTCTGCACCACTTTTAATCACGCCCAGTCTGAAACAAGACGCCCCAAGTTGCAACGGGGCTGCACGATTTTCGAGGCTGGAGCCTCGCAGACAATCCTGTTCCCAAGCTGGAGCTTTGGAACGAGGGCAAAACGGGGGGCGAAAAATACCTCTGCCACCCCTGTCGGGGTGATCGTGTTTTATGGCCTTTTCCGGGGGTGTCGCTTCGCTCAACCCCCGGCTATTGTCTGGGAACCCTCCGGGTTCTGAATGCCTTATCCTCCTACATTTTCTTCCTTCGTGCC
>CAIYQA010000238.1 GCA_903928175.1 uncultured Spartobacteria bacterium
AACAAAGGGGGTAAGGGGGAGTGTGCTCCGACACCGCCAATCCGGCTCAAATCCGTCCAAAAAAACACCGGCGCGGCAAATTGACCGCTTCGCCGCGCGAAAAATCGCCGACGATATTTAACGATGAAATATGCGGGCTAAAGCCCAGCATCCAGTCCCCGGAGGCGCATGCTCACCCCCTGGGGTGGAATTTCCGGTGCACGGATTTGAGCCGGTCCTGATCAACATGGGTGTAAATCTGCGTCGTCGAGATATCAGCATGGCCGAGCATTTCCTGAATCATGCGCAAGTCCGCGCCATTGCTCAGCAGATGCGTGGCAAACGAGTGGCGCAGCAGATGCGGATAAACATTTGCTTCCAGCCCGGCAAACCGGGCGCGCGCCTTGACGATTTGCCAGCAGCGTTGGGGGGTCAGTTTGCCGCCGCGCACGGAGAGAAAGAGTTCGCTGCCGGTGCGCCGCTTGACGTATTGGGGCCGTTCGCAGTCGATATAGGCCGCAATGGCGTCGCGCGCGCTTTTGCCCACCGGCACCAGCCGTGTTTTGTTGCCCTTCCCTGTCACGCGGATGACTTTTTCCTCCAAATACAAATGTTCCAGCCGGGCATTCACCAGCTCCGAAATGCGCAATCCGCTGGCGTAGAGGAGTTCAATGAGAGCCCGGTCGCGCAACCCGAGCGGCTGGTCCGCCGGGATGCTCTCCAGCAGCCGCTCGACTTGCGACTCGTTGAGCGTTTCCGGCAAATACCGCTCGCCGCGTGGCAACGGGAGCAGTTCCGCGATATCCTTGGGAACGTGTTTGCGCAGGTGCAGGAAACGGAAGAAAATTTTAATCGCGACCACGATCAGCTTGATCGAGGCGGCGGCCTTTCCCTTTTTTTTGCAAACGCCGAGGTACTCTGTAATATGATCGTGCGTGATCGCCCGCGGTGTGGCGATTTGTTTGGATTCCGCGAGCCATCCGGCAAAGGCGTCGAGGGACTGCCGGGTGGAAAGCTGGTAATTCGTCGAGAGCCCCCGCTCGGTGGCCAGGTAAAGGAGGAAGCTGTCGATGGCTTCTTGCATGGGGAAACAAGGGATTAATCAGGACCGCCTTACCGCGATAGCGGTTTCGTGAGAGCGGAGCGTAGCGCAGCCCTTTTGCGGAGCCCCGAGCTTTGCGAGGGGATAAGCCAGGAAACCAGGAATAAACATTGGATATCAGTGTTGCTGTTGTCGGAATAGGGGCACTTGGCCCGATTGATGAGTATTCTTGGAACGAGATTTCACCTGCAAATTCCCCTCTCTTTTTCCTGGTTTCCTGGTTTCCTGATTCAAATTTTCCGCATCAGAGCGCCGCGATGCGCCGCGCGAATTCCTCGGCGTTGGCCCGGCTGTTGAAGGCCGAGATGCGGAAGTAGCCTTCGCCCTTTGAGCCGAAGCCGCTGCCGGGCGTGATGACGACGTTGGCCAGGCAGAGCATCCGGTCGAACATCTCCCAGCTTGTGAAGCCGTCCGGCGTTGCGACCCAGATGTAGGGAGCGTTCACGCCGCCGAATACGGGCAGCCCGGCTTTCTGGGCCGCCGTGCGCAGGATCGCTGCGTTGCCCATGTAATGGTCGATGAGCCCGCGCACCTGCTGCTTGCCTTCGGGCGTGTAGAGGGCTTCCACCCCGCGTTGCACGATGTAGCTGACGCCGTTAAATTTGGTGCTCATGCGGCGATTCCAAAGCGGGTGCAACGGCAGGCGCCCGCCCGTAGCCGTGGCGGCGAGAAGCGTCTTGGGGACGACGGTGAACGCACAGCGCGTTCCGGTGAAGCCGCCGTTTTTGGAAAAGCTCCGGAACTCGATGGCGCACTCGCGCGCGCCGGGGATTTCATAGATCGAATGCGGCACCGCCGGGTCGGAAATGTACGCTTCGTAGGCGGCGTCGAAAAGGATCAACGCCTGGTGGGAGCGAGCGTACTCGACCCAGGCCGTGAGCTGTGCGCGCGAGGCGGTCGCCCCGGTCGGGTTGTTGGGGAAGCAGAGGTAAATGACATCGAGCTTTTCCGTCGGGACCTCCGGAACAAATCCGTTGGCGGCATCGCACGGCAGGTAATGGATGCCAGCGTAAGCGCCCGCCTCGTTGGCTTCGCCGGTATGGCCCGCCATGACATTCGTATCGACATAGACCGGGTACACCGGGTCGGTGATGCCGAGTCGGTTCCCATGGCCGAGGATGTCGAGGATGTTGCCGCAGTCGCACTTGGAGCCGTCGGAAACGAAAATTTCATCGTCGGCCACGTCGAGGCCGTGGTCGCGGTAATCGTTTTGCGCGATGGCATGCCGCAGAAACTCGTGGCCCTGTTCGGGGCCGTAGCCGCGAAACGTCTCTCTCGCGGCCATGTCGTCCACGGCCTTGTGCATCGCGGCAATCACAGCGGGCGGGAGCGGTTCGGTCACATCGCCAATGCCGCAACGGATGACCCGCGCAGCGGCTTCGGGGTTGGCAGAGCAGAAAGCTTTCACGCGCCGGGCGATCTCTGGAAAGAGGTAGCCGGCCTTCAATTTGAGGTAGTTGTCGTTGAGTTGAACCATCGCGCCTTTATCGAGTAGCGTTTTCGGGGGCTTAGGGCAAGCGAGGGGTGAAAAAATCGGGGCGCGCTTCTCCCGTAGCGAACGCTTTTCGCTTTGACGGCAGGATGGTGAGGAGGGATATTAAAGCCATGGTTGCTCTCAACGAAGCCTACGCCAAACTCTCCGCTCTTTCCGACGAGCGCGCCCGCAGAGTCGTGGAGTTAATCGAAGATCTTGCGGAACTCGAAGCGATGGAGGACGCGGAAGATCTTGCGGCTGCCCTTGAGGCGCGTGCAAAAATCGATGCTGGTGAAGAGACAATCTCCTTGGATGCATTGGAAAAACGTCTCGATCTGTGAGTTACACCGTACAGATCGCTAACGCGCCGACTAAGTTTTTGGAGCGTCTCCGGGATAAGGAATTGGAGCGGCGCATTGTGAAAGCGTTGCGCGGACTCGAATCCGATCCTCGCCCGCCCGGCAGCCTCAAACTGCAAGGCTCGGAAGACCTTTATCGCTGATCCAAAAATACTGTCCAAGGTGTGCATTCAACTTGGGACAAAAGAGGTCTATCTCGGTTTCTCCGCCAGAGGCACCAGCACTGTCTTCATTCCCGCCGCAGTGGCGCTTTGGATGCCGAGTGCGGTGTCCTCGAAGGCCAGGCAGCGCCCAGGCGGGACACCGATCTGGCGGGCGGCCTCCAGGAACGGGTCCGGTGCGGGCTTGCCGTTCACGTAATCCTCCGCGCCGATAATGGCGTCAAATTTATCCACAATCCCAAGCGCCGTCAGCGTTTTGCGGACGATGGCCCCGTGGCCGCCCGAGGCGACTGCCAGCGGTTTTTTGCCGTGGAACTGGTGGACAAAATCGACGACTGCTTCAATGGGCAGAATCTTCGGGATCAGTTGCACATAAAGGCTCTCTTTGTATTGAGCCGTTTTCACGGGATTCATGGTGTGGCCGTGCCGTTCATTGAGCAGTTCCACGATCTTCTCCGTGGGGACGCCGCCCAGTTCATAAAAGAGCGCCTCGGGGAAATCGCACGCATGTTCGGCGAGCGCCGCGCACCAAGCCTCGTAATGGAGGGGCATGGTATCGGCCAGGGTGCCGTCGCAGTCAAAAATATAGCCGTCGAAGTCGCCGTCAGGGATTTGCAGTTTCATAAGAGTAATTACGCCAGGAGGGTCCTATAAGTCCTATAGGACCCATACGACCTATTCAGGTTTCCATGGGGATGGCCTGGCAGGTTTCCCGCCAGCCGGGGTAGTTCCAGGTGTTCGGGAAGCCGAGGCACTGGCTGGGCTTGACGGCTTGCAGAACACACCCGCCGTCCTCCAGGTAAAAACAGGAGCCGTCCGGTTTGTCCAGAAGCGCGAGCCCGCTGCGCTGCGGCGTGAGCCGGGTGAACCGCTGGATAAATTCCGCCTCTTCCAAGCCGAGGTGCGCGGCAATGCGGGGAATCTCCGCTTCTGTGATCCGCACAAAACCGGGCCGACGGCAACACGCCGTGCAACGTTGGCATTGGTAATGGAGGCTCATAGGGCCACAGATTCGGCGCAAACCCCCGCCCGAGGCAAAGAAAAACCGACCCCTTTCGGCATTTTCTGCCAGGGCCGCGTTTCCAATGGATGTCGATATTAGGGTGCGGGGCCTGGCCGGAAGGGGGAGCAGGGAGACCGGCTGGGCTCCGCTTTATTTTTGGGAGCTTTGTGGCTCCCTTGGGTGGCAAGCCGATGCTACGCCTTCAGCGTGGGATCGGTGAGCCGCTCCAGGTATTTCGCCAGCATGTCAAATTCCACATTCACCCGGTCGCCCGCCTTGAGCGCGTGCAGGTTGGTGACTTCCATGGTGTGCGGGATAAGCCAGATGACGAGGCTCGCCTCCCGCACTTCCGCCGCCGTGAGGCTGATGCCGTTGATGGCGATGGACCCTTTGTAAGCCACATAACGGGCGAACGCGCCCGGGAGCTCGATCTCCATCCGGTGATCCTGCCCGTGCGGCTCCAGCCCAAGGATGCGGGCCGTGGTATCCACGTGCCCCTGGACGAAGTGCCCGCCGAGTCGCCCGTTGGCGGCAAGCGCCCGTTCCAGGTTGGCGACAGAGCCCGGCTTTTGGTCGCCCAGGTTGGTTTTATCGAGCGTCTCGGCCAGGAGATCGAACGAGAGCCGGTTGCCTTCCATCGCAGTAATCGTCAGGCAGCAGCCGTTGACGGCAATGGAGTCGCCCGCGTGCGTGCCTTCGAGGACGACGGCAGCTTCGAGGGTCAGGCGTGCGCCGCCTCCGATCGGTTCGACGGAGAGGATGCGCGCGGTTTCTTCAACAAGTCCGGTAAACATGCCGACATTTTATCTGAAAAATTTAAAAGGAATAGCCGCAAAAATGCACAAGATGCGCAAAAGAATGAATGGAATTTGCTCAATGTATTTTTGTGCTTTTTGCGCCTTTTTGCGGCAAATATCCGCTGCCTCAAAACAATCTCCACCGGGAAAAAAAGAGAATCCCGATGAGAAAACAGACCGGCAGCAAAATCGGCAGGGCATAACACAGGATATAGCCAAAGAAGCCGGGGGTCTGGACCTTGGCCCGTTCAGCGATGGCTTTGACCATGAAGTTGGGGCCGTTGCCGATATAGGTCATGGCGCCGAAGAAGACTGCGCCGACCGAGATGGCGACGAGCGTTGGCCCATGGGCGGCGAGGAATTGCGGCATCGCGGTATTCAAGTCGAGCCCGGCCAGGCCAAAGGCGGCGGCGAGGAAGGCGAGATAGGTGGGAGCGTTATCGAGCAACCCGGAAAGCAGGCCCGTGGCCCAGTAGAACTGCATCTCGCCATGCAAGCCCAGGGAAGAGGCGTGTGCTTGCAGGTATTCGAGCGCGGGGATCATCGTGCCGAAGATTCCCAAAAAAATCCACGCGACTTCCTTGACCGGCTCCAGCGTGAAATCGTTGGCCTCGTGAATGGCCTTTGGAGTCAAAGCCCAGGAAGCCAGCGCCGCCCCGACCATGATGGCTTCGCGCAGGAACGGCGGATCGTTCACGAAGATCGAGCCGAGGATCGCCCCCAAAAAGACCCCATTGCGCAGACCCCCAAACCGCCAGGTTTCGTGGGCGGTTTCTTTTGCGCGGACCGGTTCGGGGGCTTTGCGAAAATTGAGGGTGTCGATCCACAAGAAAATCGCGAGCAACAGGCCCACGCCAACCACCCAGGCCTGCCAGCAATGTTGAGCCACCCACCAGAACGGGACGCCTTTGAGATAGCCCAAAAAAAGCGGCGGATCGCCAATGGGCGTCAGGCAGCCGGAGACATTTGAGACCAGGAAAATGAAAAAAACGATGTGGAAACCGGTGACGCGGTATTTGTTCATCCGAATCCAGGGTCGGATGAGGAGCATGGAGGCGCCGGTGGTGCCGATGAGGTTGGAGACGATGGAGGCGAGCGCAAGAAAGAGGACGTTCATCCACGGTTTGGCCTCCCCTTTCACGAGGATGTGAATGCCGCCAGCCACCACAAAAAGCGAGCCGATCATGACGATGAAGCTCACGTATTCATGCGCCGTATGGAGCACGCGCACCGCATCGTGGCGCACGAACAGGGTATAGCCCACGCTCAGCGAGCCGAGGATCACCGCCCACCAATGGTAAAACCGTTCCCAATGGTGCTTGAACAGCAGCGGCATCAACGCAATGGCAAGAAGCATCGCCGCGAATGGCAGCAGGGTGAAGGCGGGAGGCGGCGGGAGGGCGAGCGTGCTGGCGGCGAGGAACAGGTTCATGCTGGATTTAGGCGGGCTTTTGCTGGAAATTCACTCCGGCGAATGTTCTACTGCGGCCTCGTTATACCCCAACTCCTCAAAATATGGAAAAAGTTGTTATTATCGGTTCCGGCTGCGCCGGGCTCACGGCGGCCATTTACGCCGCGCGCGCCAGCCTCTCTCCCCTGGTCCTTGAAGGAAGGGAACCGGGCGGCCAGCTCACGACGACCACCCTTGTGGAGAATTTCCCCGGCTTTGTGGACGGGATCGACGGTCCCGCGCTCATCATGAACATGAAAGCGCAAGCCCAGCGGTTCGGCGCCCGTTTTGAATACGCCCTGGTGGAGGACCTCGAACCGGCGGACGGTTTTGTGCGCGTGAAAGTGGACGGCAACTGGCTCGAAACCCGCACGCTCATTGTCGCCAGCGGCGCGAGTGCCCGCTACATGGGGTTGCCCCGCGAGCGGGAGCTGGTGGGCCACGGATTGACCTCCTGCGCCACTTGCGATGGGGCGTTTTACCGCAATGTCCCTGTCTGCGTGGTGGGCGGCGGCGATTCCGCCTGCGAAGAGGCGATTTTCCTCACCCGGTTTGCTTCGAAAGTTTATCTGATCCACCGTCGCGACACGCTGCGGGCCTCCAAGGTCATGGCCCAGCGCGCTCTTTCGCACGAAAAGATCGTTCCGGTGTGGGAGAGTGTGATTTCCGAATATCTCACCGACGAAGCAGGCGAGATGCGCGCCGTGCGCCTTTGCAATGTGAAGACCGGCGGGATGACCGAGATGGAGGTGAAGTGTGTCTTTTCGGCCATCGGGCACACGCCCAACACCAAGCCGTTCCAAGGCAAGCTGGATATAGATGCCGAAGGCTACCTCATCCAGCACAAGGGGACGGCGACGAACATTCCCGGCGTGTTTGCGGCGGGCGACGTGGCGGATCACGTGTACCGGCAGGCCATCACCTCCGCGGGCCAGGGCTGCGCCGCCGCGCTTGACGCCGAGCGCTACCTCGCCGACTTCGAATAAAAGATGGGCCGCAAAAAGGCGCAAAAAGCGCAAAGAGAAGAGGAAATGGTATTCCTTTCTTTGCGCTTTTGCGGCTTTGCGTGAGAAATAAAAACAGAAGCGTCAACTGGGAGACGCGGAGAGGTGGCGAGCCGCGATTCGTCTCGGATGAGACTTTCACCTCCCTTGTTTCAAAGTTTTTTCCTGGGCGGCTTCGAGTGTTCCACGCACCGGCTGGCGGACGGCCGCCGCCTCGATATGCTGGCCGCCACCCAGCACGACCGTTTCGCAGCGCAGGACTACCGCACGCTCAAGGAATACGGCATCGCCACCGTGCGCGACGGAGTCCGCTGGCATTTGATCGAGCGCAAGCCGGGGGTGTACAATTGGTCGAGTTTCCTCCCGATCTTGCGGGCCGCCCGCGAAACCGGCACGCAGGTGGTCTGGGATCTGTTCCACTACGGCTGGCCCGAGGGGCTGGACCTTTTTTCCCCGGAATTTGTGGAGCGCTTCGCCGCGTTCGCCCGTGCCTTTGCCCTTTTGCTCAGGGAGGAGACGGAGAGCACGCCCATGGTCGTGCCGATCAATGAAATTTCGTTTTTTTCGTGGGCGGCTGCGGAGGAAGGCATCATGAACCCGTTCGTGAAAGGGCGCAGCGGGGAGCTCAAACGGCACCTGACGCGCGCGACCATTTTGGCGATCCACGAACTGCGCCAGGTGAACCCGGCGACGCGTCTGGTCCAGGTGGACCCGATGATCAATGTCATCGCGCGGAGGGACCGTCCCGAGGACGCCGCGAGAGCGGAGGCTTTCCGGCTCAGCCAATTTGAAGTGTGGGACATGATCTCCGGACGGCTGGAGCCGCAACTGGGCGGTCGGCCCGAGTTGCTCGATGTGATCGGCGTCAACTATTACATCCACAACCAATGGCAGTATCCCGGCGGGCACGGTTCCATGATCGCCCCTTCGGACCCGCGCTATCGGCATGTGCGCTGGATGCTGGCGGAGCTGCATGAGCGTTACCAGCGCCCGCTCTTCATTGCCGAAACGGGCATTGAAGACGAAACGCGCCCGGCCTGGTTGCGCTACATGGCCAACGAAGCGGCGGCGGCGATCGCGCTGGGATTGCCGCTGGAAGGGCTCTGCATCTACCCGATCCTCAACCACCCCGGCTGGGAGGATGCCCGGCATTGTTACAATGGGATGTTCGACTACGCCGATGCCTCGGGAAGGCGGGAGGTTTATCTGCCGCTGGCCACGGAACTCGCCTACCAGGAACACCGCATGGACGCGCTGCTTTCGGGGCGCGAGGCGTTCGTGGATGTTTGGGACGCTGCCAGTTCCACGCTCGACTGGGCGGCCCATGTCATGGAAGACCGCACGGATGCCGCCCGGCGGTAAAACCATTCCCGACGGAATAAGAAAATACCCCGGAGCGTGGCCTTTTCTGTGCGCGCGAGCTTGGAATAATGCAGAGAGCTTCCTTCTCCCCTTTGCGTTCTTTGCGTGAGGCAAAAAACAACCCATGCTTTGCGGCCCAACGCAAGATTCGCACAATGCTTATCCATTTCTTTAGAATATGCGGAACTCTTGAGCGCCAACGGCGCGGCCCCATACCAGCCTGGGCTGGAGCGAAGCGCAGGCCCAGGAAT
>CAIYQA010000239.1 GCA_903928175.1 uncultured Spartobacteria bacterium
CCAAAGGCGTTGCGGCGGAAGAGCTTTTTGCCCTACGTCGTGCCCACGAAAATTTGATACTTCCGCCCCCGCCTCAACAGATCACGTCAGAGGCGAACTCTGGCGCTCCCCAGATCAAATCGGCGGCAAGTTTGGCGCTCGGCATCATCGTGCGCAACCGAGAGGTCGTTTTGCTCAAGCGCCGCCGCACAGACGAAGGCATTGAATGGGGATTCCCCGCTCGCTCCCTTCTTGAAAACAATGACAAAGAGTATGTTCTTACTCGAGAAATCCAAAATGAAACCGGCATTACATGCCGCGTTGAGAAAAAAATTCACGAAACCGCCACACACCCGACAACAGGTCTTCACTGTTACTACTATTACTGTATCCCATTGCACGGTGAATTGTTCAACGGTGATCCCGATGAGAATGCCGAAGCGAGATGGGTTGCCATTTCTGACGTCCCACGCTACATTCCAAATCGCTTGACAAAAGAAGTCGGGGATTTCCTAGATCGAATGTGAGCCACCGGCCTATGACCAACCGAAAGGCAAAGCCCGATACGGACAGAGTGTCTGTCGCCCTGGTTGTTGACAAAGACAACCGAGTTTTGATGGTTCGGCGTAAAATTGCCGAAGGAAATCTCGTATGGGTTTTTCCAGGTGGGAAGTTGCATGAAGGTGAACGCCCACGCGCGGCGATGATTCGCGAGGTCAAAGAAGAAACCGGCATACAATGCCGAACCAGCAAAAAAATTGGACAACGACTGCACCCTCAGACTCGTCGGCATATTCATTATTTTTTATGCAAGTACGACGGTCCTGATTTCGAAGTGGAACCGCGTTTTTCTTTATTATCGTGGAAATCAAACGAATCTTTTTTATCCAAAGACAGCGCCATTGAAGAGTGTCGATGGATGGAACCGAATGAGGTATTTACAAAAATCACCTCAGATTTATTTCCAAAAATTCGCGAAGAGTTAGAAAAACTCGGGAATTCTCGGAATAAACACGTCCCTGCCGAGTAGTCGATTCCGATTTAACGCGATCCGCATCTAGTAAATGCGGACCGATGGCCGAGCAAGCTGAGGCGAATAGCGTTGCCCCAGGACAGAACACAACAAAACTCATCTGGAGTTCGCAGGGTCCAAGGGAAACATTTCCCTATAGGGTCCGCAAAAACTCACTCAAGCGCTCATCCAGCCCGCGAGCGCGCCAGCCGCAAATCATCGTGGAACACCGGGACCTCCGGCCAGTTGCCGCGCATCAGATAGCTGGGGTGGAAGGTCGGGACCACCTCGACCCCATCAAGAACGCCGTCCAGCAGGCGGCAGGGCAGAAGGGTTCCGCGCAGGCTGAGAATGCCGTTTTGCCCGGTCAAGGCCCAGGTTGGCGTGCGCCCGACCGCGATGACGACCCGTGGCGCGAAAGCGGCCAGCGTGTCGCGCAAATGCTCGATCTCGCCCGAAAAATCCGCCAGCAGCCGGTCCGAGGTTCCGAACGCCCCCCACCGCTCGTCCAACGCCCGCCCCTCCCGCTTGGCGCGGGCGCGGGAGGCGAAGAAATGGCCGACCTTGTTGCCGGGCGGCTGGCGGCGGAAAACGTTGGCGACCAGACAATCGCCGCGCGCGATCCCCGCCGCCGCCAACCCCTCGTCCAGCATCCGCCCGCTGCGCCCGACGAAGGGCATGCCCAACCGCGCTTCTTCCGCGCCGGGCGCTTCGCCGACGATGGCGACGCGGGGGCCATCCACCCGGCGCGTCGGGAACTGGTAATCGGCGAAAGGCAGGTCGCGCAGGGCGGGGTTGGTCATCGGAGGTCCAGCGGAAAGAACGGAGCGGAACGGAACAGGTCGGGCGGGCTTGCCGAGGGGGCGTGGCGTCCCCACTCTTCAGGACCGTCTGTCTACCCCACTCCGCCCCGAGCCGCCACCACAGGAGCGCTCCCCATGACCACGCAAGAATCCGATCTGGCCGCCCAGCGCTGCGAACCCTGCCGGGGCGGCGTTCCGGCGCTGGACCGCGACGCCGCCGAAGCCCTGTTGCCGCGCGTGCCGGGCTGGAGCCTGAAGAGCAGCCCCGACCGCGTCGAGCGAGAGTTCCGCTTCCCCGACTTCGCCCAGGCGCAGAGCTTCGCCGTCCAGGTCGGCGGCCTCTGCGAGGCGGAGGGCCATCACGCCGACCTCCGTTACGGCTGGGGCTATTGCGGCGTGTCCTTTTGGACCCACAAGATCAACGGCCTGCACGAGAACGACTTCATCATGGCGGCGAAAGTGAACGCGCTGGCGGGAGAGGTCGAAGCCTGATTGCCCCCTCCCTAACCCTCCCCCGCTGTCGCGGGAGAGGGAATGCCGCCCGTTGACGAAGGTCCGGCCCCCTCTCCCGCGCAGCGCTACCTGATTCACACAATGTGAGGATTGGCGATGAGTTCCATGCCGCGTTTTGCGGCTTGGAACTCCATCCACCCTTGACGCATGACGATTGGGCCGGGCTTGCCATAGTAGCCGGTC
>CAIYQA010000240.1 GCA_903928175.1 uncultured Spartobacteria bacterium
GCGAGGATGTATTGAGCGCCAAACAGTTTGAGGATCAGATCGGGCTTTGCGGGGCGCCCATTGAAGATCACCACGGCGGGGAGGACACGGCGTGGGCATACCTTCCGGAAGGCCAGTGCGTCGGCATTCCCTACCGCACCCTGGTCCCGCGCGTCGGCCAGAATGTGCTTGTTGCGGGCCGGTGTTTTTCCTCCACTCACGATGCGCATGCCAGCGTGCGTTCCATGGCCCAGTGCATGGCCATGGGCCAGGCGGCAGGCGTGGCGGCAGTGCAGGCCCTGTCCCAAGGCGACTCACCGCGTTCTGTGAATCCGGCAAATCTTCGCGAAGCATTGCGCAAACAAGGCGCAATCTTGGAAATCGTATGAACGAACCCTATGTCATTGGTTTGGATTGGGGCGGCACCCGCATCAAATGGGGCGCTTACCAGCCCGGAAAAGGTTTTCTGGCCGAAGGGATTTTGAGTTCGAATCCCCAATTGGACATGGCCACCAATGTGAAGGAGGTCATCACCCGGTTGGAATCCGTTCGCGATCAGATCGGCAGGCCGCCTCAAGCGATCGGCGTGGCGCTCACCGGGGTGGTCGATCCAAACCAAGGGGTGGTCCTTTTGCCCGGAAAAGTAAAAGGGATGGAAGGCTACCCGATCGTATCCGAAATAAAGCAGAGATTCGGCGTCCCGGTCATCGCCGACAATGACGGCCGCGCGGCGCTTCTGGCGGAGTGGAAGGCTGGGGCTGCGCGCGATTGCAACTGGGCCGTGGTGCTTACCATTGGGACGGGAGTCGGTTCGGGGGTTCTTCTGGATGGGAAAATATTGCGCGACTCGCATCTGCAATTCGGAACCCAATTAGGCCACCTGGTGGTCAATTCGAGTGCGGATCAACTCTGCCTCACCGGAACCAGAGGCTCTGCTGAGACGCTTTGCTCGGCCACCGCTTTATCCATCGCTGTTCGCAGCGCCCTTCAGCGCGGGCTGCCTTCCTCGCTCTCGGAGCTCTATGCAAAGGATCCGCGGCTTGTGGACTTCCAAGCCATTATGGAGAAAGGAGTGGCTGTAGGCGACGCGATCTCCCTGGATGAACTGGATCGGTGGACTCGTCAATTGGGATGGCTGCTGGTCAACGCCGTCCACGCGTACTCTCCCGAGGTGATTGTGCTTGCCGGAGGCGCAATGCTCGGAGCCCAATATTTTCTTCCCGCACTGCGCGAGCATGTGAACCATTACATGTTTCGCTACCCGCGCGGCAATGAGGTCGCGGTAGTCGTCAGCGAACTGTGCGAAAAATCGGGCGTTCTGGGTGCCTGTCTGCTAGCGATGGATTTATGAAAGAATGGAACCAACTGACCAGTTTTGAAATCGCGTCCCTCGACCGCCGCCTGCCGGTCATCATCCCGGTGGGGCTGATTGAGGCGCACGGCGCCCACTTGCCGGTTTCGGTGGACGTCGCCACGGCCAGCTACTTTTCACGTAAAATCGCGGAAAAAACCGGCGCGATCCTGCTGCCGGCGATCACCTACGGATTCGCCGACGAAATGGCCGGCTACCCGGGCACCTTGGGTTTGCGCGCAGAGACGCTGATGGCCGTGGTTGAAGACCTCTCCTGCGCACTCTGCGGGCACGGATTCACACGCCAGATTTTTCTGAGCGGGCACGGCGCCAACAAGGCTGTGGTTGAGCTGGCGTTCTGGCGGATATGGAACAAACATCCCGATCTGCGGGCCGTCTGCTGGAATTACTGGACCGAGGCCGGTTTGACCACCATTCATCATGCCGACAAGGGGGAAACCGAGA
>CAIYQA010000241.1 GCA_903928175.1 uncultured Spartobacteria bacterium
CCATTCTTACACCCCGAATTTCCATATCGCTGTCTGCGGGTCTCCCACGCCTTCCGAACTGCTTCTGAAGGATCGAGGCGGACCAGTTTGTGCTGTGATTCCCTTCCAATTTTCAAGCAAGCGGCGCACTTACAGCCGAGACTATAGGTTGATTTCCGCCCATGAGCCAGACCTGAGAATCCATCGGTTCGGACCTTCCGCTTGTAGACCTGCATTCTGATTCGGTTGGTAGCGGTGCATTGATCACACCGACATCCTCGGTTGTAGGTCGTCGCCCTGCCGTGATTAAGAGGCCTTGGTGGTTTGACTGGCAAATCGGATACCGTTGCAACCGCCTGCATAGGAATCTGCAGTTCCTCTCCGATTTCTCGAATACTTTTCCCTTGAAGCCGGAGAGCCTTGATCTCCTCCATTTTAGAGTCACCGAGAGCCTTGAGCGATTCTCCCCGAGGCCTGCGAAACTCGTAAGGACTGCCAGCGATCTGACGCACCCGTTCTCGCGTCAGTCCAAACTCCTCACCCACTTGACGAAGTGTCAACCCTGAAGCGAGCATTTCCTGCATCTGGAGGCAACGCGAGTCGTATTCCTCCTCTGTGGTGCGTGGCTTCTGCGCCTTCCGATTTGAGCCGGGGATGGGCAACTCGGCTATTTCAAAATTGAGGCCGGGACCATTCAGACTATGCCACCGCCCGTGGCATGGCTTACAGAGCCAGCGCACTTCAAGGGGCTTGAGATAGTCATCATGATGCGCCCAGGTTGCCCGAATGAGGCCGCAGCTCTCGCAAACAAGCGGACGTTTAAGCTCTCCCCGCCGAATTGCACCCTGCACAAGCGTGTGAATGTACGCCATCTGTCAACCTCGAAACGATAGTTTCATATTTGACGGATTTTGTAAAGAATCATCTTGACAGTTGCTAAAATGCGGGGCTACAGTTGTATTCGCGGTGGCTACTAACCACCTTGGAGGCACCAAAATGTACGTTTCATACCTGATCAACAACCTCGAAGAATTACTCGAAATGGCCAAGTCCATCCAGGCTGAAGTCGATGCCGATGCTGGGCGTAGCGTTCACCCCTCAGAGATTTCAATCGAGGGAACCGAATGGGCGCATATCGAGTTCAACCTCAGCAGCGCAAACTTGAGCGACGGCAGCACGGTTTACAACGTCGAAGCCGCTTAACCTTGCCGTGCCGCCTCCGTCGCGGCAGGCGTGGGGCTAGTAACCCTGGGGCTCGGGCGATAACACGAGCCAGAAACGAGGATTCCGATGGCGACATTGTACAAAATCACGGATGCGAGCGGTTACACACGCCGAGGGGAACACAACGAATGCAAGTGGGGCGAAAACGTAACCCACCAGGCGGTCGGCTCTGGCGGGCTGTGCACGAATGGGGTAATCCACGCCTATGAACATCCACTGATTGCCTCATTCATGAACCCGGCTCATGCTGCTCCCAAATCTCCTTTGCTGTGGGAGTGCAAGGGTGAGGTTGCTTTGCGTGAAGGGCAACTCAAGTGTGGTTGCAAGTCCCTGACCACGCTCCGCCAGATTGATCTCCCCCTCATTACGCGAGATCAGCGTGTGCGCATTGCTATCTATTGCGCTCTGAGTCAGTATTCTGAACCGTCTTTTGTGACCTGGGCCACTGGGTGGCTCGACGGCTCTGATCGTTCGGCGGCGGCGGCGCGGGAGGCGGCGGCGGAGGCGACGGCGACGGCGGAGGCGGAGGCGGAGGCGCGGGCGGCGGAGGCGTGGGCGGCGGCGGAGGCGGAGTTCGATCTTTTGGCCATCCTCAAAAGCGTTGTGCTGGAGGGAAAGTAATGGACAGCAACGATTTCATCTACGTCACGCGCAAGGTCTACAGCCGCACATCCAAGGCAACCTGGGC
>CAIYQA010000242.1 GCA_903928175.1 uncultured Spartobacteria bacterium
CCCAGTGCCCTTACAGGGCACGGCTCTCTCACACGCATACCCAGGGCGCTGCCCTGGGCTGGTTTACTCAGCCCCTTCGGGGCGAGAGGAATGCGACAAATGAAACCGAAACTGGTCTAAATCAACCCGAGCTTCATCTTCCCCGCTTCGCTGATCATCGACTGATCCCAGGGCGGGTCCCACACGAGTTCCACATTGGCCTCGGACACGCCGGGGATGCTCTCCACTCGCATCCGGGCCTCAGCGGCAATGGTGGGACCCATGCCGCAGCCGGGCGCGGTGAGCGTCATCTTTACCGAGACGCGCGCCTTGCCGCTTTCCTGGTGTACGATGGAACAGTCATAAATGAGGCCGAGATCGACAATGTTTACGGGAATTTCCGGGTCGTAGCAGGTCTTGAGCTGGTCCCAGACGGCGGCTTCGTCCACCTCGCCCGCTGTTTGGCTCGGGACAGGTTTGGGCGCCGCTTCGCATCCAATCGCGTCGGCGTTGGCTTCCGTGATGCGGAAGAGGTAACCCGCTTCCGTGGCCACGGTGTAGCTTCCGCCCAGGGATTGGGTGACCGTCACGCGCGTGCCTGCGGGAAGTGTGACGGTGGTTCCTTGCGGAATCTGGATCGCCTCACAATCCCGGCTCAATTCGATTTCAGCTTGCATGTTGCCCTCAAAATGGTGCAGATCGCCCCCGAGGGCAAGCAGAAGCCGCGCCGACGATATGGAGCTCACGAAAGAAGGATAGGACCTATAGGACCTATAGGACCTATAAGACTTATAAGCCCCATCGGTCACCTCCCTTATTGGGGAGAAAGCTCCCAGAAATTTTGGAAGGCGAGCGCCCAGTCCCGATTTCGGACGCTCTCCCGCGCTTGCGCCCCGAGCTTGCGGCGCAACGGGGCATCGGCGACCAGCTTGCGCACGGCGCGGGTGAACGCTTCCACGTCGAGGCTGCGGGTGATGTAGCCGTTCACGCCCTCTTGCACGAGCTCTTTGGGGCCGCCGGTCTCGGAGACGATGGTGGGGAGTCCGGCGGCATGCGCTTCGACAACAACGTTTCCATACGTATCGGTTGTGCTCGGGAACAGGAACAGATCGGCCGAGGCGTACGCGGTGGCCAGGTCGAGCCCGTAGAGCGCACCGGTAAAGCAGGCGCTCTTGAGGCTCTGGCGCAGTTCCTTTAGATAAGGGCCGTCCCCCACAAAAACCATCTGCACCGGCAGCTTTTCTTTTTCGAGAAGCCGCAACGAGGCGGCGATCACATCCAGATCTTTCTCTTTGGAAATGCGCCCGACATAGAGCAGGACCACTTTGTTTTCCCAATGCCCGAACCGATTCCAGAACTCTGGGTTGCGATGTTTGGGATGAAAGTGGTCGGTGTCGAGGCCGCGCGGGAGAATGGCAATTTTTTCAGGCGCGATGCCCCGGTCGATCCAGGCGCGCCGGTAATCCGCGCTGTTCACGTAAATCAGGTCGAGCTGGGAATAGAACCCGTGCATGTATTTCCAGGTCAGCGTTTCCAAAAAGCTGTCGTCCGTGAGAATGCGGACGTATTGCGGGAAATCGGTGTGGTAGATGCCAATGGCACGCAGCCCGAGCAACCGCGCGGCCAGCAGGGCCGTGAGCCCCACGGGGCCGGGGGTGCTCACAATGAGCTCCGTGAATTGCTCCCGCTGGATGTAGTCGAGCATTTCCAATATGGGCGGGAAACTCAGTTTTTGCAGTTCGTATTCGGGCAGCTCGAACTCGCCAATCGGAGCAAAGTTCTGAATCGGGATATCGGTGACGCGCGTTTCGGTGCGCGAAGTGACGACAATGAGTTGCTCTCCGGCGAGAACTCCCGCGGCGGTCATCTTGCGGATCGTCGTGGCCACGCCGTTCACATCCTCGAGCGTATCCGTGAACCACGCGCGCTTGCGGTTGCGCAAGTTCGGAGGAATTTCGTCCGCGACGCTTTCGCACATGGAACGCAGCAGGGCCCGGGGCGGCGACTGGGTTTTGAAGGAATAAATATACGGGCTGACCGTGAGCAGAATCGGCGCCAGCACGCTGATCTCCTGGATCGCCTCGACCAGGCTGCCCGAAGAAACCTGCTGCACGAATTTGGTGAAAAACTGGAACACCAACCGGCTCGCGAACAGGTTCGCCATCAGGAAAGCGCGCCGCTCGGGCTCCACCACTCCCTGCGTCTGCCGGGCCAGGAGTTGCTTGAGATCGCTGCCGGTGAACGCGGCGGATAACTTTTTCCAAAGCGAGGCGTGCGCCGGTTTGGCGAGTTCAAAAATCTTGCCTGAAAGGATTCCGTTGGCGAGGAGTTCGAGTTTGTCGCTGAAGGAGAACTCCGTCGGGTCCTTGCCTTCCATGAAGCGGGAAAAGACTTTTGCGACCAGGCCGGAGCCGCTCGCGCTGTCGTTCATGAACTTGTCGCGCACAAACGAGTAGGTGGTGTTGTACAGGCTGTGCGAGAGCGCCAACGGCGTTCCGCCTTTGCCGCCGGTTTCACACCGGCCCGCCTGGACGTGGCGCAGAAACTCGGCGGGCGTCTGGCACTCGGGCGTCTGCGTCCATGCCGCTCCCGCAAAGAGCCCGCCATGGTCGTCGGAGCCCCCGGTGAGCACTTTGCTCCAGGGCTCGCTGTGCGTGGGGGCGAGGTTGTGGCGATTCGCAAAGGCCTCGATTTTTTCCGGAGTCAACCGCCCGAGGAGAAACGTCGTGACATCGCTTAGCAGCGCGTGGCGCAATCCGTTGAGCCCCTCGAAATGGCGGAAGAGGAGGATCAGTTTTTCCAGGTTGGCGACGCTGAGTTTATCGTCGAGCCGATACAGCGGATGGGCGACCGCATGGGCGATCCCTGCTTCGGCGAGCACCCGCTGCAAATCGTAAATGTTCTCGCGGGCCGCCTGGAGTTCGCGGTGTTGGGCTTCGGTGATACCCCAGGCGAGGATCTCCACCCGGCTGTGGTCTTCCGGGAAATAGGTGGAGATTTGTTCGCTGAGGATTACGCCCGGCTGCTCCGCAATCGCCAGGCAACCCTCGATGCGGTTGTGATCCGTGAACGTGACAAACTGCATCCCCGCCGCCCGCAACCGCGTATAAAGCGCGAGCGGATCGGAGTAGCTGTCAGGGAAATTCAGCCGCCGGAACAACCATTCCGCCGACCGGTCGCTGTAGCGGGAATGGAGATGGAGATCGGCTTTGGAAAGCATGCGCTTTTGGGGCGATCGCCTCACATCCCCCCTACGTGTCCCGCCTCGCGGTTCATGTACACGTGGACGAAATACTGGCCGCCCTGGACACGCTCTTTGGGCTCATACGTCACGATCCAATACGGCCCTTTGTCTGCGGAAGTATCGGATTTTGGTCTGGAATCGAAATAGCGTGCGCCGCTGACGAAATGGTTGGAGAGATCGATTTTCTTGTCCGCCATATACTGTTGGGCGACTTGGAGCGCCTCTGTGATGGAAAGAACAGGCGTTCGATCATTGGCTGCTTTGTGCTCGGCGGGGGGATTCAGGTCCGCCGCAAACAAGCAGGCGGAAAAAAACGCAAGACTCAGCAGGGGGAGAAGTCTGGTAAGCATAGCGATGACCCTGTCTGATCCCAGCCCAGCCCGCAAGCCCAAACCGAAGGAGGAATGTTTGCGGCGTGGGGAGCGTCCTTACCCGCCCAGATTTTCCCGGTAACGCCAAACAAACCAGACGGCTGCGAGCGAGCCGAGCGCACTCCCAAAAAGCGCAGTCCAGATGCCCACAAATTCCCCGGCCCACCACCCAACAGCTCCCCCCACGTTCAGCGCGAGAAAGAGGCAAAATTTCAACATTGGGAAAATGAGCTGTGGGGGTTTCGCTTTTTACCTCGCAGCCAAGGAGAGCCGGAGACCAAGCACGCCGAAAATACCCGCCGAAAGCCAGCCGAAATATTTGGCGATACCAGGTCGTCGTAAAAGCGTATCCCCCAAGCTCCCGGAGAGGTATCCCACCATGCTTAGTATTACCACTGCCTGGAGCATGAAGACCAGCCCGAGCAGGGCCATCTGCAGGGCGATGCTGCTGCCGTCCCGCAGGATAAATTGGGGTAGGAACGCGAGGAAGAAGAGGGCCACCTTGGGATTGACGACATTCATGAGAAACCCGCGCCGGAAGAGCGTCCACCAGGGCTGCGCGGCCGCTGTGACCGTGGAGCCGGGCTGGGAAGGCACGAGGGGCGTTTCCTTGACTGCCTTGAAGGCGAGGAAAAGCAGGTAGGCTGCGCCAATATACTTCAAAACCGTGAAAGCTGTCGCCGAGGAATAAAGCGCGGCGGAGATACCCAACGCTGCCGCCGTGGTGTGGACGCTGATGCCGCTGCACATTCCCCACGCCGTCAGGATGGCCACCCGTCTGCCTCGCGAAATGCCTTGCGCCAGGATAAAGGTGGTATCCGGGCCGGGAGCGAGCGTGAGGGCGGCCGAAGCGCCGATAAAACAGAGGAGTGTGTAGACCGTCATATTCGGGGAACCGGGCTACCCGGCCAGAGCGTAAAGCTCCGTGGCGCTCAAGACGCGGGCTCCGCTGCCAAGCAGGGCGGCGATTCCCTGGTCGGTGTGATCCAACCGGAACACCATGATCGCCTTACCGCCGCAACGAACCGTGAACGCATACATATACTCGATGTTTACTCCCGCCTGCTCGACGATCTGTAGCAATTTGCGGAGCCCACCGGGACGGTCTTCCACCTGCACGGCCACCACATCGGTGACTTTGACGACGAACCCGCTTTTTTCCAGGAGGCGCTGCGCCTGTTCCCATTCGCGCAGGATCAACCGCAGGATGCCAAAGCCCTGCGTGTCCGCAAGGGTCAGCGTCAGAATGTTGAACCCTGCATCCGCCAGCACCGCGCAGGGAGAGGCGAGGTGCCCGGGGGCGTTTTCGAGGAAGAGGGAAAGTTGTTGGATCTTCATAGCGGATTTTTTGGATCATCGAGCTTGCGCAAATCCAGCACGCGCCTGGCCTTGCCTTCGCTGCGCTGGATCGTCTGCGGTTCAACCAGGCTGATCTTGGCGCGAATGCCCGTAGTGCTCTCGACGGCGTGCGAAAGCCGCCTGGAGATGCGCTCGATCTCGCTTACGCGGTCGCTGAAAACTTCCGCCGTGACCTCGATGCGGATTTCCATTTCGTCCATCTCGCGTTCGCGCCGGACGATGATCTGGTAATGCGGAAGAGTCTGTTCGACCTTGAGCAGAGCGGCTTCGATTTGCGACGGGAATACGTTTACGCCGCGAATGATGAGCATGTCGTCGCTGCGCCGGGAGATGCGCGCGATGCGCCGGATGGAGCGCCCGCAATCACACTGTTCGGGAATCACGCGCGTGATGTCATGGGTGCGGTAGCGCAAAATCGGCATGGCTTGTTTGCTCAAGGTCGTGAGCACCAACTCGCCCTCTTCTCCATCGGGAACCGGCGCGCCGGTTTTGGGATCGAGGATTTCGAACAGGAAATGATCCTCGAAAATGTGCAGCCCATTCTGGCAGGTGCATTCAATGCCGACACCGGGCCCGATGATTTCGGAAAGGCCGTAAATGTCGAACGCGCGGATGTTGGCCTCGCGCTGGATGAAGCAGCGCATCTCCTCGGTCCACGGCTCGGCGCCGAAAATGCCGATGCGCAACGGGAGCGTCTTGAGATCAACGCCCATGGAGGCCCCGTGCTCGATCAAGTGGATGAAATAACTGGGTGTGCAGGAGATGGCGGTCACGCCAAAGTCCCGCATGATCATGATCTGCCGGTCGCTGTTGCCGCCGGAAATGGGGATCACCGTCGCCCCGAGCGCCTCCGCTCCGTAGTGCAGCCCGAGCCCGCCGGTGAACAGTCCATAGCCGTACGCATTCTGAAGAATATCGCCCCGGTGCATCCCCGTCGCGGCGAGGGACCTCAGGATCACATTTTTCCACGTCTCCATGTCTCCCTGGGTGTAGCCGACCACAATCGGTTTGCCTGTGGTGCCGCTTGAAGCGTGCAACCGCACCACCTCGCTCATCGGGCAGGCAAAGAGTCCATACGGATAGGTGTCGCGCAGGTCGATTTTATCCGTGAACGGCAAACGGCGGATGTCGTCGAGCGTGCGCAGTTGTTCGGGGCGCACCCCGTGGGCGTCCATCCGCTTGCGCATGAACTCCACATTCGAATACGTGCGCTCCACCGTCGCGCGCAGGCGTTGCAATTGCAGCGCGCGGAGTTGTTCCCCGGGGAGAAAATCGAACGCGGAATCAGGATGAAAGCAGCCGTTGTGATCGTTCCACTTGAGGGACATTCTGGGGAATTTCTATTGGAGGTGTGGACCTTTGCCCTCGCGGCCCAGTTGGAAGGCAGCGAGGTTGGAGGCGTGAAGTTTTTCGGGGAATGCCTTTGCCAAAGCGGCGTGCCAGACAGTTTCCGGGATCAGCAAAAAGCGGCTCAACGCCCCCAAGAGCGCCACATTCAGGGAACGGCTGTTCGCCAGCCCGGCGACGCTATCGGGAGTCAGCAGCCTGCCTGTCGGGCGCAGTTCCGCGCGGTGCAGATCCACCCACTCGGGGGCGAGCGCGAGCAGGAAATCGACCTCCCCCACCGGGATCATCGGGCTGAGGATGCGCGTTCCAAACCGGATGTCGCTCGCGACGGAACCGCCCCGTTGCGACATCCCGTGCACTTCCGCTTTCTTGACGTCGTATCCCGCCAGGAACAGCGTTTCCGCAAGCACATGGGAGGCGCTCAGAACGCCCATGCCGCCAAGGCCCGCGATTTTGATATTGATGGCTTCCATTATTCAGCAACAGGTTGTGCGCACGCGCAATCGCCAGCGGTTTCGGCGATCGCTTTTTCGTAGGCTTTGATCTTTCCAAACGCAAGAATGCAGGGCTGGCGGGCGACGAAGACTGAGAGCATTCCCGACTCCAGCGCGCACTGGAGTTCCTGCTTGAAGCGGTCGAGTTCCTTGACGGGGTTGAAAACCTGAACGTTGGGGATGCCCAGGGCGCGCGCGATTTCCTCGGGCACCACCCGGCCCGCCCGGGAATGATCCAGCGCGCGGCCTGTGCCGGGATGTTCCTGCAAACCGGTCATCGCCGTGATGCCGTTGTCGACGATGATCACCACGTGGCCGGTGGCCGGGGTATTGTAGGCCATTTCAATCAGGCCCGTGACGCCGCTATGCAAAAACGTACTGTCGCCGATGACGCTTACGACGCGGCGCGCCTGCTCTTCGGGCAGGGTATGCCGCATCCCAAGCCCCACGCCGATACTCGCCCCCATGCAAATCTGTGTGTCCATGGCCTGCAACGGCGGCATGGCGGCCAGCGTGTAGCAGCCGATGTCGCCCGCCACAATGCAGTCCAGTTCCTTGAGCACGGAAAACGTCGAGCGATGGGGGCAGCCTTCGCAGAGTTGGGGCGGCTTGCCGCGCGGCGGAGTCGTTTGCGGTTCCTCGCCGCCCGCCAGCAGATGGCGGACGCGGTTCACGTTCAACTCGCCGAAACGGTAGCTCTCTAGGCGCGGCTCCAGGGCGATCCCCGCTGCGCGCAGCGCGTCGTTCAAATACGGGTCGCCCTCCTCAATCGCCACGCACCGTTTATAGTTTGCCGCGAAGTCGCGGATCAATTTCATCGGCAACGGGTGCGTCATCCCGAGCTTGAGCAGCGCCGCCTCCGGCGCGGCTTCCAGCGCGTGCATTGCCGCGACGCCCGAGGCGATCAGCCCCAAATTTTCCGAGCCGGGGATCGTCCAGTTGGGCCCGTTTTCCACGTTCCATTCCTCGATCTCGGCCAGCTTCTTGCGCAACCGGCGGTGCGCCGGGCGCGCATGTGCGGGGACCATCACGCGCTCGGGGATGTTGCGCACAAAACCTGGTTTCAATGGCTCGGTGAATTTCCGGTGCGGATGCACCGAGGAATGCGAATGGCAGACGCGCGTGGTCACACGCAGGATTACCGGAATCTGCCAGCGTTCGGAAATTTCAAAAGCGAGACCGGTGAAATCGTAGGCTTCCTGGGAATCCGACGGCTCCAGCATCGGCACCCCCGCAGCCACAGCGTAGCGGCGGGTGTCCTGCTCATTCTGACTGGAAGCCATGCCCGGATCGTCCGCGCAGACCAGCACATAGCCGCCCGTAACGCCCGAATAGGCGGCGGTGAAGAGCACATCGGCGGCGACGTTCAGCCCCACGTGCTTCATCGTGAGCAGGGTGCGCCCGCTGGCAAACGCCACCCCGAGAGCCACCTCTGCGGCGACTTTTTCGTTCGGAGCCCACTGCGCGTTGCCGCCCAGATCGGCGAAAGTTTCGAGGATTTCCGTGGAAGGCGTGCCGGGATAACCGGTGCCCAGGGTCACCCCGCAGTGCAATGCCGCAAGGGCAATCGCCTCGTCGCCGCTCAACAGCGCGATCCCGTGGGGATTCAGTTCAATGATGCGTTTGGGTTTTGACACTTTGGGAGAATTTGGGGCGAACAGTCGCGCAAAGACGGGATGAATTTAGGAAAGGACAAAAGCTCGCGCAAGACCAATGTGATTTGCGTGGCGCCTACTCCTCCACGCGCGAACGGATTTCTCCGTCGGCCACTTGCGTCCGCAACGCCGCTCCTGGGACGGCTTGCGCCTTTGAGCGGACGATCTGGCCCGACTCCGTTCGTGTGATGCTGTAGCCGCGCGCGAGGGTCGATTGCGGCCCGAGCACCCGCAGCAAATTGCCCGCGTGCTCCAGCCGACCGCGCAAAGCATCCAGTCTTTGGGAGCCACCGCGCAGCAGCCGTTCGCGCAGCCCGCCGAGTTCCTGCCTGCGAATGCGCAACAGTTGGTCGGGCCGGTGTTCGCGCAGGCTGGAACGCGCCGCCTCCAGCCGCCGCCGCTGCTCCGCCACGCGGTCCGCAATAAGGCGCGCGAGCTGTTCCGCGGTGTCGTCGATCTGCTGCGCCAGTTCCTGCACGCGCGCTTGCGGCTCGCGGAAGAAGGGGCTGCGTTGGAGGTAAGCGAGTTGCGATTGGCCGTTGCGCACCACCTCGCGCGCACAACGCTCCAACGTGCTCCGAAGCTGTTCAAACCGGCGCGCAAGCGCTTCGGAATCGGGAGCCACCAATTCTGCTGCCGCGCTGGGCGTGGGCGCGCGAAGGTCGGCCACGAAATCGGCCATGGTAAAATCGATTTCATGTCCCACGGCGCTCACCACCGGAATTTTCGATGCAAAAATCGCCCGCGCCACGCCTTCCTCATTGAACTCCCACAAATCCTCGGCGCTGCCGCCGCCCCGCGCGACCACAAGAACTTCCACCGGCGGGAGCGCTCCGCTGTTGAATTCCTCAATGGCCGCTGCGATCTCCGCCCCGGCTCCAGCCCCTTGGACGCGCACCGGGTTGATCAAAATTTGAATCCAGGGAGCGCGCCGATGCAGGATGTTCAGCATGTCCGCGATGGCAGCGCCGGTGGGCGAGGTGACGATCCCAATGGCTTTGGGAAACCGGGGGAGGGGACGTTTGCGCGCGGCAGCGAACAATCCCTCGTCCGCGAGTTTGCGCTTGAGCGCCTCAAATTTCGCGGCGAGCAGCCCCGCGCCCGCCGCCTGCACGAGTTGGACGTTGAGCTGGTATTGTCCGCGCGCTTCATAGACCGTCAGCAATCCGCGCACGTGCACGCACATCCCTTCCGTCAGCGGAACCGTGGCATGGCGCAGGCCGGGCCGGAAAAACAGGACGCACGGAAGCTGGCAGCGGTCGTCCTTGAGCGTGAAATACTGGTGGCCCGAAGCCTGTTTGCGCAGGTTGCTGATCTCCCCCTCCACCCACACTTCGCCAATGGTTCCCTCCACCAATTCGCGCACCGATCGCGTCAACTCCGTGACGGAGAGGATATGCGGCGCGCTTGCTGCGGCCTGGCTGGGGGTGGCGGGCATGGAGCCGGTCTCCGCGTCTTCGTCTACTCCGCGTCGTCCTCGTGCACCTCGTTGGAATCGTCTTCGATGTCTTCGGTGTCGTGCTCGGCGAGGGAGAAGCGGCGCTTGCGCTTGTTGGCGGGCAACGGCGAAAGCGTCATGTTGATGCTCTTGCCGACCTGCTTGGCTTCCATCTCCACCACAGCCATGCCGGAGAGGTCTTCCTTCACCCGGCGCATGACGGCTTCGCCCAAATCCTTGTGGGCCATCTCGCGTCCGCGAAACTGAAGCTGGATTTTGAGTTTGTTGCCTTTATCAAGGAACTGCTCCCCACGACGAATTTTCGTCATGTAATCGTGCTCGGCGCAGTTCACGCGGAACTTGAGTTCCTTGAGCTTGCTGGTGCTCTGGCGCTTGTCCTTTTCTTGCTTGGCGACTTCATAGCGGTACTTGCCGAAATCGACGATGCGACAGACGGGAGGATTTGCGTTGGGGGCGACCTCGACGAGGTCGAGGCCCTGACTCTGCGCCCTGCGAAGGGCATCTTGCAGCTTCATGACGCCAAGCTGCTCTTGGGTGGATGCAACGATCACCCGCACTTCTTTCGCGCGGATGCGTCCATTAACTCGGATCTGCTGGATTTGAATAACTTGTATCTCCTTGGGGCCTCCCCCTCGGAGCGGAAGAAGGAACCCGTATTGTTTTTATACCGCTTGGATGTGCTCAGGTTGCCCTTCGCCCACCGCTCCTCGTGCGACAGGGGTGCGGCTGGTCCCGTCGGAGTTGGCTTGCGACACACGCCCGCCAAACTGTGCATTTAGGCGACTTTTCCCTTGGGAGCAAGGCGAATCTGCGCGGTGAGAATGAAATCTAGCAGGAACTCCGCAAATCAGGAAAAAAGGGGGCGCTTCCACGGTTGCGGAAGCGCCCCTCGTTCAGGGTTTACCCTACAAGGTAGTATCTATTTTCCCAGGAAAGCGCGCAACGAAGCGAGCTGACCGGCGCTGCCGAGCTTGACGTTCTTGGCGGCGATGAACTTGGCGTATTCATCCATGAACACCTTGCCCGGAGGGCGGAAGTCGAACTGGCCGGGATTATCGCGGAAGAATTCGCGATGCACGCGGGTCCAGACGAGGCGGCCATCGGTATCGATGTTGATCTTGGTGACGCCGAGCTTGGCGGCGGGCAGGTATTCGTCTTCGTTGACGCCACAGGAGTCGGCGATCTTGCCCCCGGCGGCATTGATGCGGCGCACTTCCTCTTGCGGCACGCTGCTGCTGCCGTGCATCACGATCGGCACCGGTTGCATTCCGGCGGCGGCGAGGTTCGCTTCGATCTGTTCAATCACCTCGAAATGGAGGCTCTGCTGGCCCTTGAATTTGAAAGCGCCGTGGCTGGTGCCAATGGCCGCTGCGAGGGCGTCGCACCCGGTGCGCTGGATGAATTCCACAGCTTCGGCGGGATTGGTGAGGCAGGCGTTGCCCTCGTCCACCACCACGTCTTCTTCCACGCCGCCGAGCTGGCCAAGTTCGGCTTCGACAGTGAGGCCCTTGGCGTGGGCGCGATCCACCACGCGCTTGGTGATGGCGATGTTTTCCTCAAAAGGAGAATGGGAAGCGTCGATCATGACCGAGCTGTAGAACCCGGAGTCGATGCAGTCGTAGCAGGTGGCCTCGTCGCCGTGGTCGAGATGCACGGCGTAGATCGCCTCGGGGAAGATCTCGTCGGCGGCGCGGATGACGGCTTCGATCATGCGCTTGTCCGAGTATTGGCGTGCGCCTTTGGAGAGCTGGATGATGAAGGGAGCCTGGCTGTCGAGACAGCCGCGGAAGAGGCCCATCGTCTGCTCGATGTTGTTGATGTTGTAAGCGCCGACGGCATATTTCCCGTAGGCATGTTTGGAGAGTTGGGCGGTAGTGACGATCATAAGAAAGCGGGGAGTATCGGGGGAGCGGGAGAGCGGGGCAAGGCGAAATTCAGGGAGAAAGAAGGATTGCTGATTTGCCGCCTCGTTCCCAAGTTGCACTTGGGAACGAGCAAGAATGCATGGCCTCCCTGCAAAGCATGCCCGCCTACAAATAATAATCGAAATCCTGCTCCCGGCTCATCCACCTCCGCACGCGGAAGATGTGGACGGGCTTGGTGTGCGGATCGAGCGCGACGAAGTTGCGGCTGCCGTGCCACAGGTAACGCTCGTCCCACAGGAGATCGTGGACCTGGTAGGTGTCGTTCTCCATCCAGCCAAATTCCTCAATCGGCACGTGGATAAACGCGTCCTGGCGGTTCCAAGGATCAAGGTTCACGACGACCAAAATAATGTTGTCCCGGGCCTCGGTCATCTTCCCGTAGAAGAGCACGTTTTCGTTTTCCGCGCGGTAAAACCGGAGGTTCGCGTATTCGTGCAGCGCACGGTTTTCGCGGCGGACCCGGTTGAGCGCGGTGAGGAACGGTTTGATGTTGCCCGGCGCATTCCAGTCGCGGCCTTTGAACTGGTATTTTTCGCTGTCGAGATATTCCTCTTTGCCGGGAATCGCCGCGTTTTCGCAAAGCTCGAATCCGCTGTAGATGCCGTAGACGCTGGAGAGGGTGGCTGCGAGCGCGGCCCGGATCATGAACGCGGGGCGGCCTCCTTGCTGGAGGTAGAAGGGGAGGATGTCGGGCGTGTTGGTGAACAGGTTGCCGCGGAAATACTCGGCCGTTTCCGTCTGGGTCAGGTCTGTGAAATATTCGGTGAGCTCGTATTTGTTGTTGCGCCAGGTGAAGTAGGTGTAGCTCTGGTTGAAGCCAATTTTGGCCAGCACTTTCATCATCTTGGGCCGGGTGAACGCTTCGGAAAGGAATACGGCGTCCGGGTATTGGGCGCGCACTTTGCCGATGAGATATTCCCAGAACGCCACCGGCTTGGTGTGCGGATTGTCCACGCGGAAAGTTTTCACGCCATGCTCGCACCAGAACAGGACGACGCTGGTCAGCTCCTCCCAAAGCTCGCGCCAGTTTTCGTTCTGGTAGTTGAGCGGGTAAACGTCCTCGTATTTTTTGGGCGGGTTTTCGGCGTATTTCACCGTCCCGTCGGGCCGTTTGAAGAACCACTCGGGATGCTCGGCGACGTAAGGGTGATCGGGCGAACAGTTCAACGCGAAATCCAGCGCGACCTCCATCCCGCGCTTGTGGATCTGCGCCACGAGCCAGTCGAAATCCTTGAGCGTGCCGAGTTCCGGCGCCACGTCTTTGTGCCCGCCGCCGTTGGGGCATTTTTGGTGGCGGTTGCCGATGGCATAAGGCACGCCCGGTTCATCCGGCTCGCAGACCACCGCGTTGTTTTTGCCTTTGCGGTTGGTCGCGCCGATGGGATGGATCGGCGGAAAATAGATGACGTCAAACCCCATTGCCTTGGCGTCGTCCACGCGCTTCAAACAGTCGCGGAAGGTGGACCCTTTGTCGGGATGGCCTTCGGCGGAGCGGGGAAAAAACTCGTACCACGTCGCGAATTGCGCCCGTTCGCGGTCCACTTCCACGAGCGGGTAGGGGAGGTATTCTGTCGAAAGCGTCCGGTCGGCCCAGGCCGACATGAGCGCTTCCAACTCGCTCCAATGGGCAATGGCGTCCACCTGCGCGGGCTCGGCCGCTTCCAAAAGCGTGGCAAGCTCCTCAAGCCGCTGCTTGTCGGCTTGGAGCAGCGCGCGCTGGGCTGTGCTGCACACCATGGCCGCGCCTTCCAGCGTCTCGCTGACCAAGGGGGTCACTCCCCCCTCGAATTTTTTGCGGAACTCGTGTTGCCAGGAGCGGAACGGATCGCCCCAGGCTTCGATGGTGATTTCGTAGGTCGCGTTTTCAAAGAGCGAACAGGCGGCGCGCCAGCGGTCGTTGAGGAGGGGCACCATCGGCGTCTCGTTCCAGGCCACATCGCCCCGCTTGCGCCACTTCAGGAGCGCGCTGACGTGGTCGTGCCCATCCTTGAAGACGTCGGCTTCGACGACCAGGTCGTCCCCCACGACCCGTTTGAGAGGATAGCGACCGCAATCAACCAGCGGTGCAAGGTTTTCGATAACGACAGTGGACTGTTTCGGGATCATAAAAGCGATGCCGTGCCGGACGGTTCACCATCCGGTGGATACGCCCCCGAGTTTCACGCACTCCCGGAGGTCAATGCAAACCAAAAGCAGTCCGGGAACCCCCTAAATCGTTATCGAGCGGGTTTAAGCCAGTTGCTTGCGGCTTCGCAGCACCAGTAGCGCTCCCGCCAGCGACAGCACGGCGCTGTAGCCGAAAGCGGCGGGAATGCCCAGCGTGGTCCAAAGCAGGCCGACGAGAAAGCTCGAAAGCATGTCGCCCACTCCGTTGACGGTGGCCAGAACGCCGAACGCCATCCCGTGGTGTTCCTCGCCGACCAATTCCGCGCAGAGCGAGTCCTCGCAGGCTTCCTCAATGCCGAGATACATCCCGCCCACCGCGAAAATCGCCGCAAACGTCCCCAGGTTCGGCGGCAGGAAAAGGATCCCCGCACACATCACCGCCGAAAGCGCATAGCCGCCCGCCAGCAAGCGGCGTTTGTCGCTGTGATCGGCCAGCCAGCCCGCGCCGAACGCCGAGGCCGCATAACAAATATTATGGAACATGTAGAGCGCCGCTGCCCAGGTCGCAGCCTTTCCCACGCCGTAAATAGGAGCGAGCCGTTGGGTGGCAAGCAGGATCAACAGCGTGTGGGCGAAATCCCCCGCGCCAAAAAGCCCCACCGCCACCAAAAACCGCCGGTAGCCGCCCGGCAAGGCCCGGAGTTTTTCGCCGAAGGAGATATGGGCCACAGGAAGCCGTTCCTCCTCCTTCACTGCAAACGCGATCAAGCCCGCCGCGATCAAACCGGGAATGAGCGTCATCGCAAAAAGCGACGGGTAATGGTGGTGAAAGAGTTGCAAGAGCACCACCGCCGTGGCGGGCCCCACAATCGCGCCCACCGTGTCCATCATCCGTTCAAACCCAAACGCCCGGCCATACGCGCTCCGGTCCACGGAGGCCGCGAGCAGCGCTTTGCGGACCGGTGTGCGCACCCCGCGCCCGAGCCAGGCTGTCGAGCGGGCCAGCAGCACATGCCAGGCGGAGGTCGCCAGCCCAAACGCCGCCGTGGCGAGCGCCGTCACGACGTACCCAGCCACCGCCACCGGCTTGCGGCGGCGCAGGCGGTCGGTGTAATAGCCGCTGCCCATTTTGGCGAAGCTGGAGAGTCCGTCGGCGAGCCCTTCAATAGCTCCCAGCCAGACCGCTGCCACCCCGAGCGTGGCGAGAAAAGCCGGCAGGACCGTCGTGGCGATCTCGTGTGACCAGTCGCTAAAAAGCGAAGCCAGCCCGATGCCCAGGGTCGTCCGGTTCAGCCACGCTTTCGATTTCATGGACCCGCAGATTAACGGAAGGAGAAACGGTTGTCCGCAGGGAATTTCGAAACGCAGAAGGTGGATCGTGCGCTCCGCGCGCGATTCCGGGGGTGGGCGTCGCAAACAAAACCGGCTCGCTTCGCTCGATGTGCTTTGAAAAATCGCCCGCGGAGCGGCCGATCCACCGAGAAGCTGGCGCTTCGGAAAAATTCTTCGCAGCTTTAACCATCGTCGGCGCCCTGCAATCTCGGGTGGTGGTTAATCGGCGTGGGAAGATCGGTATCCGCGCGGATTCCCTCCAGCGGCTGCGCGAAATGGGCCTCAAGCTGCGTCAACTGCCGGTTCAGGAAATGGTCAATGCTGTGGCACAAAAAATCAACGAGCCTGCAAAAGGGGGAATCGAGGATGTAATCGAGCGTCAAAACGATTTCCGTCAGTCCGGCCCGGATGGGGAAATACTCCAGCGCGCCCAGCACGCGAACATTCCCCCGGCTGGAGCGGAAAAGCGTCTGGGCCGGATTTTCCCCCGGCAGTTGCACCAATTCGACATCGACGCGGAATCCCCAAACCACCCGGAACACAAAATGCGCTTTTTTCTCGGGAGTGATTTCCGCCGTCTCCACGCCCGCGAAGCGCCACCGGTAACCCACCGGGTTGGCCAACCGAGCCCGGGCCGCCTCCTGCCCGCAGTGCAGATGAAATGTCTTCTGGATTAACATGGCTCCCTCCTTATCTTCCCCGTGCAAAAAAGAGCAGCCCCGGTGCCAGCGTTGAAGCACAGGGAGTTGCGCGGATTCCGGTTGGCAGACCTGTCCAAAACCGCGACACCCGTGTCACGGAAGCGGACGCCCCATTATGGGAGCTTCACCTCGCGCAGGAGCGCGGCGTAGGTTTCCGAGGGGCGGTCGCCGAGGTGATCCTCCACCAGTCGCCCGGTGTCTCGTGTGTAATCGAGCGAGAGCAGGCCGAAGCGCGGGGTGAAGGTGCCCCATTCGTAGTTGTCAAAGAGGCTCCAGTGCAGGTAGCCGATCAACGGAATGCCGTCGGCGACGATCCGCGCCACCTCGTGGATGTGCAGGCGCAGGAATTTGCTGCGCGTAAAGCGATCCTGCCGGTCGGTGTGGTGGTTGTCGGGACGGCGGCGCAGCGCCATGCCGTTCTCGGCAATGAGCACCGCGCGGTCGCCGAAATCCCGCGAGTAATAGCCGCAGAAAAAATGCAGCCCGCGCGGGAGCACCCGCCAGTCCCACCATTTGCTGACGATGCTGGCTTCCAGCCACGCGCGGAAGGTCTTGTTCTTGAACTCGTGATCCCACAGCACCGGGATTCGGAACACGTGCGCCATGAACGGGTCGTAGTAATCGAGCGCCACGTAATCCATCAGCCGCGCGCGTGAGGAGGCATAAAGGGCGTCGAGCAGCGCTCGGAAGTGGCGGGCATTAAATAAACGGCGCCCGGTTTCCTCGAAAAAGCGTTTCACCAGCGACCCCAGGTAATACGTGACCCCACGGTAGAGCGGGATGCGCGCCGCTTGCAGGGCGGCTTGGAATTCCCCGGCTTTGCGGGCGATGCAGGAATCGGTGTCCGCGCGCGCGATGCCGCGTTCGCGCAGACTCAGGAAATCCAGGAGCACCTTGTCCGACCAATAAAGATCGCTGCAATAATTATTGAGGCTCACCCGGGGCTCGCCCCACCCGCGCGCTTCGTACAGATCATGGATCGTGTTGTACGCAGAGATGTGCGCGATCAGTAGTTGATTGGTGGCGCGGCAGAAATTGGTGAATCCGCGCCGGGCTTCGCCGGGGAACTGGTTGCCGATGTAGGTATTGATCGCCAGCGTGTTGGGCTCGTTGATGGTGAGGTAATAGCGCACGGGCTCCAAACCGTGCTTGTGCACGAGCGCCTCATTGACGTAGCTCACCGTGGTCGAGACAAAAGCGGCAAACGGCTTCTGCACCGCGGGGTCGAGCCAGGGATCGCTCCCCAGCCAGGCCGGATGCACGAAATGATGGAGTGTCACCACCGGTTCCAGCCCGTGGCTGCGGCAGGCAACCAGGATCTCCACGTACCGGTCCAATGCCTGGTAGTCGAAAACCGGCGGCGTGCCGTTGGCGGCAGCCCCCGCATCCCCCGGCTGAACCCGGCTCCATTCGATCCCCAGGCGGAACGCGTTGAGGCCCATGGTGCGGCAGTGTGCAAAATCGGCAGCGTAGTTGGTCCAAAAACCCGCGGCACACCCCGAGGCCGCCACATCGCACCGCGCCTCCGCCGCAGCCCAGTTCGTCTGCGGCTCGCCGGGTCCATTGTAGCCGCCCTCGGATTGATAAGCCGAAGTGGCCACGCCCCAGAAAAACGGAGGACGGATTTCAGAGCCAAGATTCTGCATGTGCAACCTAAACAAGTTCGCCTGCCGCCGTTTCCGCGATCTTTTCGCGCGCCAAGGCGTCGATTTGGAGTGGCGGCAGATCGTCCTCGAGCAACGTGCGCACGATGGTCGCCGCCGCGTGGGGACGTCCCATCTCGGAGGCACGCCGCCGCATCGAAGCCAGCCGCGCGGGATCGTCCAAAAGCGCGTCGATTTTGTAGGCGATGGTGGTCATCTCGTTGCATTTGATCGCCGCGCCCTCTTCGAGCAGATGATCGCTGTTGCGCTCCTCCTGCCCCGGGATCGGGCTCAGAATGGCCATCGGCAGGCCGCAGGCGAGCGCCTCGGACGTGGAGAGCCCGCCCGGTTTGCCTAGAAACAGATCGGACGCTTTCATCAGGTCGTGCATCCGACCGGTATAACCCAGCACCTTGAAATCCGGGTTGTCCGCGCCGACGAGAGATTGCACACGCACCCGAAGGTCCTCGTTTTTGCCGCAAATGACGACGGTCTGGATCGAATGGCGCATTTGCTGAAGCCGTGTGACCACAAACTCCGCCGGGCTCACCCCGTAAGCTCCCGCCGAAAAAAGCAGCGTGAAGCGGTCCCGGGCCAGCCCGAGGTTTTCGCGCAGCGCGAAGCGATCCACCGGCTCAGCAAACACCGGGTCCACGGGGATGCCCGACACGGTGATCCGTTCCTCCGGCAGACCGAGCGCCAGCAGGTGGGCCTTGGTTTCCTCCAGCGCTACGAAATAACGGTGGAAAGTGCGTGAAAGCCACATCGCGTGCATGTCCATGTCCGTCACCACCACGGAGAGATGGGTTTGGATCACCCCTTTCTCGATCAAATGGGCGATGATGCCCGTGGGCATGAAATGAGTGCAGATGACGATGTCGGGCTGGAAGCGCCGGATAAACTGGACGAGCTTGCGCGCCTGGAGCCGGTCGAGCCGCAGCCGCATGGCGTCGGTTTTCCAAGGCTCATCGCTGGCCTTGTAAGCCCACCCGAGCACCTCCGGGGCGGTCTTGACCAGTTGAATATAGAGCTTCGAGTAAAAGTCGTGGAACAATTTGTTCGTGTAATTCAGCGCGTCGAGGTGCTCGACCGCTTCGACTCCCGGTTCGCCGGCAAAGCTCTTGGCGAGTGCCTCGGCGGCGCGCACATGCCCGGTGCCCGCGCTGGCGGAAAGGATGAGGACACGTTTCTTCATATCACAGTTCGATTCTTGCTTGGTTGCCATTCACAGTATCCCTACTATGGCGGTTCCTTACAACCCTGCATTGCGAGGAACTCCACCGCTTCATGAACCAGGAAATCGAACGGAAATTTCTTCTCAAGGAGATGCCCCCCGGGTTTGACCCGAGCGCGGGCGCCCCGATTGAGCAGGGTTATCTTGCCGTCGAGCCCAACGGCAACCAGGTGCGCTTGCGCAAAAAAGGGGAAACGGCTTCCCTCACCGTCAAGCACGGGGAGGGGCTCGTCCGCGCCGAACACGAGATCGAACTGACGCCCGCCCAATACGCCGAGCTCTGGCCACTGACGGCCGGGCGGCGCCTCACCAAACGACGCTGCGAAATCTTCCACGCCGGGCGGACCATCGAGATCGACGTTTACGGCGGGAAAAACAGCGGCCTCGTCGTCGCCGAGGTGGAGTTCGAGAGCGCAGAAGCAGCGCGCGCCTTCGTGCCGCCCGAATGGTTTGCCGGGGACATCAGCGAGCGTCCGGAATACAGCAACCGCAACCTGGCCCGGGAATGAAAAAAGCTCCCCTCCGTTTGCGTCGCCGCGAATCTTTAAAAACAGGGATTCGCCGCATTGCACGCGCCCAGATCGATGCCGCCTGCCGTATCCTCCAGGCCGATGGCGAACCGCACAAGGCCGTGCATGAAGCCCGCAAAGCCCTCAAGAAACTCCGCGCGATTCTCCGGCTCGTCGCCCGGGAATTTGGGCGCAAGGCGGTTCGCTTGGAAAAAAACGATTTCCGCGCGGCCGCACGGCTGCTCGCGCCGCTGCGCGATGCCGATGTGCGGGTCCAAACGCTCGACACCTTGGTTCAAAACGGGGGACTCGAACCGCGCGATTTCGCCGCGGTGCGCGCCGGGTTGCAATCCGAAGCGGACCGGCTTGCGCGCGAGGCGGGCGCTCCGAAACGGCGCGCCGCCGGGATTCTCCGCAAGGTTCGCAACCGTGTGCAAGGCTGGCCGCTGGGCGATCTCGAACTCAAACACCTCACCAAACAAATCCTGCGGACCTACCGCCAGGGGACGAAAGCCCTCGCGGCCTACCAGATCGAAAACACGCCGGAGACATTCCACGCCTGGCGCAAACGCGTAAAGGAACTCTGGTATCATCTGCGCATCCTGGAAGATTTGCTGCCCGAATCCGCAGCCGAGCGGATTGCACTGTGCGACGAAATCGGCGAGCTTTCCGGGAAAGCGCACGACCTTTTTATGCTGCGCGAAACGCTTCTCGGGCTCAAAGCCGGAGCCGAAACGGCCCTGCTCATTGGAGAGGTCGAGGTGCGCATGGAGGAACTCCAGCGAGCCGCCCTCCAACGCGGCATCCGCCTCCACGCCGAAAAGCCGGGCGTTTTCGCCCAACGGCTGGCGCCCAGCTAAAACGGAATCCGCCACCCAGCGCGCGCGGCCTGTTCCGCGGTGTAGTACACGCCGTGGACCTTGAGACCTTCGCGGTTGACCAGCGTGACGATGCCTCCCTGCCTGTCCAAGGTCACCTCCGGGCCGAGCGGTATTTCGCGCGCCTCGCCGGGAGCCAGCCTGCCGCGCAGGGGCCACCGCCCTTTCGCGTCGGCGGTGAGATGCCCGCCGGCGAGATCGACAGGATACGGACTCACATTCAATAGCGTAACGGATTCGCGGGGCAACTGCCCCTCCAGCGGCTGCACCAGCGCGGCCACGATCCGCACCGTGGACTCGGGCAGGCGCGCGCCGTTGCAGCCGGACATCTGCGCGAGGGTAAGGCCCCTCCCGGCTGGGGCGATCGTATGCCCGTTGGCGGGATCGGTGCGCCACGATTGCGACTGGAATTTGAGGAAAAGCCCCGTCCAACGCTGCTGTCGGGGATGCTCGATCAACACCGCGCCGTCCTGCCAGCAGCCGTCCTGTTCCAGGTGGCACGGATCGTTGCCCTGGTTCATGTGCACATCGTGCAGGCCGCGCGACGGGTGAAAACGGAAAACGTGATCGGTGGCGTCCGCCTCCCACGGCTCGCCATAAACATAGACCCAACAGCCGGGATCGGACATGGCCCCGGCGAAAATCCCCTCCAGCACATGGTTCAAATCCGTTCCCCCGTTGGTTTCGTGGCTGGGGAGTTTCAGAAACTGGTCGCGCGGGAAAAGGTTCAGGCGGAGGTAATCGAGGGCGAGCCCGCCGGGGCAGCGCTCGACGGGGTGCAATCCCGGCGAAAGGCGGCTCAACGCCCTGGTGATCGGATGCCCAAACCGCAGCTTGATGAGGTATTCCATCTCCGAAGGCTCCAGCATGGAACGGACATTGATGGCCACCCGGAAAAACTCCCCCCTGGCCTCCAACTGGAGTTGGAAATGGGGGTGCCCTTCGGCGGAAACGCGGGTCGCCTTGGGGCGGCCTTTCAAAACGGCGTAGGATTTAAGCGGCATCGGGGGATGCCAGATATTTTCACCGTTTGCGCGCGCAAATCAAGGAGGATGCGACTTGCCCCACCTATATCCTCTATCCTCGTTATCCTCGTTCCCAAGTTGCACTTGGGAACGCACCTTCTCAGGCAGTTGCACTGCCGGTTCATCGCGAGCGAAGCGAGCCTCATTTGAAATCGTGGCTTGGACAAATGGCACGATGCGAAGTGAAACTTCGCGGGTAATTGCGTTCCCAAGTGCAACTTGGGAACGAGGGTAAAACGAGGGTAAAGAGGATGCGACGTTTACCCTCGGTGATTGCTCTGCGCTGCGAGAATCGGGGAGTTGCCCCGATACCGCTCTTTCCCATTTTGCGCTGAACTCAATCTTGTCGGCAGTCCGGTCAGGGACGACACCGGGCAAGGACGGCCTGGAGGGGGCCGACTCTTATTGGGCGGGGAGAAAATCGCACGGATGCCATTTTCTCCCCGCTCTTTTTTGTAGATTATCCAGGTTCCCGTTTTTCTTTGCCTTTGCGGATTTGCGCAGGAGCGCTATAACTGCATCCAACATGCCTCCCTCCGATAAGAAATCCCGCATCCGTCTTGAGGATTTGGAGCACAAGCCGATCTCCGAAGAGGATTACCGCCAGAAGCTCAAAGAGCAGGAATTAAAGCTGCTCGGCTTGCAAAGGCGTCTGGCCGAATCGAAAATTAACGTGGTGGTTGTTTTTGAAGGCCCGGACGCCGCGGGCAAGGGTGGGGCCATCAAACGGCTCGTCGAACGGCTCGACCCGCGCCTGGTGCGCGTCTATTCCATCGTAAAGCCGACGGCGGAAGAATATCAGCACCATTACATGTGGCGGTTCTGGAACAAACTGCCCTCCTACGGCCAGATCGCCGTCTTTGACCGCTCCTGGTACGGCCGCATCCTGGTCGAGCGCGTCGAAGGGTTCGCCACCGAGCCGGAATGGAAACGGGCCTACCGCGAGATCAACGATTTTGAGCGCGCTCTCGCCGACGACCGCTCGCTGCTGATCAAATTCTACCTCCACATCGACAAAGAAGAACAGCTCTCCCGGTTCAACCGCCGCCAGGCCGATCCGTATAAGCACTGGAAAATCACCGACGAAGACTGGCGCAACCGGCGCAACTGGGATCAGCATTGCGCCGCCGCCGAAGAGATGTTCGAGCGCACCTCCACGGAATACGCGCCGTGGTATGTCATCCCCGCCAACTACAAATGGAACGCCCGGCTCAAGGTCGTTAAAACCGTGGCGGAGCGGGTGGAAAAAGCCCTCGGAAAATGAACCCACACCAGCTTGCTCTGGCGGTTTGCGCGGCGACCCTCCTTTCGGGCTGCGATCAGATGTTCCAGGACAAGTGCGAGCGCTCTTTTGCCCAGGCGGAAAAGAAATACGCCCTCCAGGAATACCCCGAGGCCGTGCAGCTCTATGAGGCTTCGCTGGATGGAACGCCAAAAACAGCGGAAATCCATTACAAACTCGGGCTGATTTACGAGGAGAAAATCAACGCGCCTGTAAGCGCGATTCATCATTTTCAACGCTACCTGGAACTGGCCCCCAAGGGCGCTCACGCCAGGGAGGCCCACAAATTTCTCAAAGAAGATCAGTTCAAGCTCTCCACCACGCTGGGCAATGGCGCCACTGTCTCGCAGGAAGAAGCGAAACGGATCAAAAACAGCAATCTGGAGCTTCAGAAAAAAGTCCTCCAAATGAAGGACGAACTGGAAGCCGCCAAAAAAGCCAGGGTGGCGCTCCCCAAAACGCCGCCTGCAAAGACGCCAGGGGGCAAAACGGCCTCTAAAGCGACGGCAATCAAAGAGGCGGTCCCGGCCAAACCTGAGCAGGCCCAAAAACCACTCAAGCCCGGCGTGCGGACCTACACGGTCAAACCGGGCGACACCTTCGCCGCCATCTCCCGCAAATTTTACAAGAACAACTCCGCGCGCTGGAAAGAAATCCAGGCTGCGAATTTCGGCGAGGTGGAAGGCACGACAAAACTCAAGCCCGGCATGGTGCTGATGGTTCCTTAGCTCCTCGAGATCAGGCGAAATGCCTGTCCTCTCCCAGCGCAATGTAAATACCGTATGATTTCCCCTTGGGAAACGCCGGAAAAAGAGCGTTTGCACACACATTTTGTTCCTCCGGCATTCCCCGGGGCATGCGCCCTGCTTTTCCTTAGGCAGCCCGCATGGTTTTTTCTCATCCCGATTTTCAATCCCTCGTCAACCCGATCCTCCCCGCGCCCGCCGCCGATCCGTGGGTGATCGAGCACGGCGGCGTCTGGTTTGCGCTGCTGGCGGTGGAGCGCACGCTCCAGTTGCGCGCCGCTGCCAACTTGAGCGAATTGCGCCACGCCAAGCCGGTGACGATCTGGCGCGCTCCCCGCTCTGGACCTTGCTCGCGCAACATCTGGGCGCCCGAAATGCACCGGCTCGACGGCCACTGGTATATCTACCTGGCCGCCGACGACGGCAAAAACAAGAACCACCGGATGTGGGTGTTCGAGGCGGAAACCCCGAATCCTTTTGGCCAATGGCGCTGCCGCGGGATGATGGAAACTGGCGGCTGGGCCATCGACGGGACGGTGCTGCAAGAGAACGGACATCGCTATTTTCTTTGGAGCGGCTGGCCGGGCCTCAAAAACGAGCAACAGAATCTTTATATTTCAGAAATGCGAAACCCGTGGAAGCTCGCCGGTCCGCGTGTGGCGCTTACCGAGCCGACTGAATCCTGGGAGCGCGTGGCTCTGCCGTTGTGCGAGGGGCCGCAGATCCTCCGGCGCGGAGGCCGCACGTTTGTGGTCTATTCCGCCAGCGGTTCGTGGACGCCCGACTACTGCCTGGGCCTCTTGATCAACGAAGACGGCGATTACCTCAACCCGGCATCCTGGACCAAGCGCGGTCCGGTGTTTCAAAAAACCGACCGTGTTTGGGGGGTCGGCCATTGCTGTTTTGTCGAGCATCCCCACGCAGGCGACTTGATTTTTTACCATGCAAAAACCGATCAAGCCAACGGCTGGGAGGATCGCAACGTGCGCGTCCAGCCGTTCAGTTGGACTGTCGAGGGGCTGCCGGATTTTGGCCAACCGGTGACGGTATAGCGCACGGCCCTTTCGCAAAACCCCGGGCGCTGGCGTTGGCCAGGGGTTCTAGACCAGTTTCGGTTTAATTTGTCGCATTCCTCTCGCCCCGAAGGGGCTGAGTAA
>CAIYQA010000243.1 GCA_903928175.1 uncultured Spartobacteria bacterium
CCGTTGGCGCTGAATGCAAAGTCTCCACATTACACCACTTTTAATTGCACCCGAAGTGTTCTCCGGGGAAAGAATTGGTTTGATAAAAAAGGGGGAAAACATTAAATAGCTCACAAACCTTGAAATAAGCACAAAAACACCAGCGGTTGCCGATTTCCATAATTCGGACCCTGCACCTCCCCATTTCTATTATGAACTTCCCTTCCAAACTGGTCACTATCGCTTGGATCTTCTGCGCCCTCGCGCTTCCGACCCCTCTCTTCGCAGCACCGGAGTCCAAGGATAAATCTGCGGTATCTGCAAAGGTTGCGGATTTGGAAAAGCAGATTGATGCCCTGGCCACGGTCGAGCAAAAGATCGCGTTTTTAAATGATCTTAAGGGTCAGGAGGGCGACACCACGGCCCAGCTTGGCGCTTACATCATCTCCTCTGCGCCTGTGGAAAACCAAAAAGACGTCGCCGGGCAGGTGGCCACCGCTCTTGCCACCGCCTCGGGCAACACCCCGAATACCGCGAAACTCATGGGCCAGCTCTCTAAAGATCTTCCGCCTGACGTGGCAAGTCTAGTTGCTTCCTCGGTCGCAGTTGCCGCCGCCAAAGCAGTCCCGGAACAAGCCCCCGGGATCACCGCTGCTGTCATCGTCGCCCAACCCAGCACCATCACAAACGCGGCGACCATCGCGGCGGCAGTCACGACCGCCGCCCCGCTGGACATGGCCAGCAAGATCGCCACTGCCATCGGCCAAGAGTATACCGCCCATCCCGATCTCGTCGCGCAAGCGCCGCAGATCGCCACAGAGATGACCAATATCCTCCTTGGCAAAGGCAATGACACGCAAATCAAGACCGAAATCGGGCAAAGCGTTGCCATACTAACGGCCTCCCTGCCCGACTTCACGGGTAAAAACAAGGACACAGCTCTTAACATCAGCAGTGCGGTAGCCGCAGTGGTTAACAATCACCCTGAAGTCGGAGCGGCCATTGTCCTTTATACAGCCGAGGGGATGCAACAAGCGTCTCCCGCGGAAAACGGAACTCCTGCTTCCACTGCTCCCGTCAAGACCACAGCCCTTCAATTCGCCGACTCTTTTTTGAATCAAATGACCGACCAGACCCTAAAAGATAATCTCAGTAACGGACTGACGGATGTCCTTTCAGGAAAAAGCACAGCCAATAATATCAACGCAGCACTCAACTCGGTTTCTTCCCCGGGCCAGGTAAGCGGAAATCAAAATTCCAACACAGGCGACATCACCTACGGTCAAATTAACAAGACCGAGACCCCCGTCCAATAGGTTATAGGGGATGGCTGTTCTCTTGAGCGCAAAGGGAGCGCTCCGTTTTCCGCGCGCGCTGTGTAGAGCGATACAATCCCGCCGCTAAGCCGTTCTGCGCGCGGTTCGGTCAATCCGGTGGACTCCAGCAGAGCGCACATCGCTTTCCCGGCAGGGAACCGCTCAATGGATTGCCCCAGGTATTCGTAGGCCCCGCGCTCGCCGGTAAGCCAGCCCGCAACCCGCGGCAGAAGGCGGTGCAAATAGAAGCGGTACACGCCCCTCAACGGCGGAGGAGGCACGGAAAAATCGAGGATAAGGAGGTGCCCGCCAGGCCGCAAAACCCGGCGTATTTCACGAAGCGCCTCTGGCCAGGATGCCATGTTGCGCAGGCCGAAGGCGACCGTCACCACATCGAACGCCGCAGGGGCGAACGGCAGCGCCAGTCCGTCGGCGGCAACCACCGGGGCGGCTCCTTTACGGATCGCCTCGCGCAGCATCGGCACGCAGAAGTCAGCCCCCACGATTTGCGCTTGCGGGCAGTGGCGTCGCAGCGTCAGCGCCACATCGCCGCTGCCGGTTGCCAGGTCGAGGATGCGTTCCGGTTTCCAGTCCCGGACAATCCGCGCCGCGCGCTTTCGCCACCAGAAATCGAGCCCGCCGCTGAGCAGGTGGTTGGCCAGGTCGTACCGGCGCGCAATGGCCCCAAAAAGGGTTTGAACAAATCGGGGCTCTTGCAAGGGCTAAAATTCAATAAGGAATCAGGAAGCCAGGAAACCAAGAAAAGAGATTTGAGGTTTGGGCCTCTCGAAGCGACTTTTGGAGTCCTGCAAATCCACGAAATCGTCCGTTTCTTTTCCTCGTCCTGGTTTCCTGGCTTCCTGATTTTCTATTCGGTTCTTAATGCTGGGGAGCGGTCTGCTGCGGCCCCTGGATGTTGGCGTATTTCGCCCGCGATTGCAGCCATCCCATGAAGGTGATGATGCTCTTGCGTTCACGGATTGCGGCGATTTGCGCTGCCTGATCCTTTTGGTATTGGGCTTCGTCGATCGGATCCCGTTTTTCGAGGAATACAAGGAGACCGCCCTCGTTGACACGGATGAATTCGCTCAACCCGGCGTCGGGCAGCACCACGGCCTTGGAGACGATCTCCTGCGCGTTGGGCTTGCCTTCCACTGGTTGGGTCTCGGAGAGGGAGAACACCGGGAAGCTTTCCACTTTTTGTCCGGCATCCTTGGCGGCATCGGCGAACGATTTGCCCGCCTTGAGATCGGCGGCGATTTTGGCCTGCACTTCATTGGCCTTGGAAACCAGGGCCGTGTTGGCGCGTTCGGTCTTGATCTGCTCGATCACCTGGGGCCGGGCTTCCTCGAAGGTGAGATGGCGGCTCGGCGTCACCTTCTCCAAGTGGAGAATGCAATAGCCATTGCCCATCGGGAGCGCGTCGCTCACGGGCTCTTTTTCGGTCAGTTTGAACGCGGTCTCGGCGGCCTGCGGAACTTCGGCCAGATCCGCGGAAGGCTGGGCTTCGCTGAATTCAGGAGTCGTCTTCACCTCCAGTTTATAGGTCTTGGCGACTTGGGCAAACGAAGCGTTTTCCTTCAGGAGATCCTGGCCAAAATCGTTCGCGCGATTGGCGAGGTTCTGGCGGGCATCCATCAGTTCTTTGCCTTTGAGCGCTTTTTCGGCCTCGCTCAGGTCGATTTTCACGTAGCTGACGACCCGCTTCTCCGCCGACATGTAGCTTTTCTCGCGTTCGGTGAAGACTTTTTTGATTTCCTCTTCGGTCGGCGTCACCGCGGCTTTGAAATCAGCCAGGTCAAACCTCAGAACGTCCACGTGCATTTTCTGGTGCGTGAGAACATACTCGGAACGGAACTCGCCGGGGGTGACTTCCACGGTGCTGCCCAGCAAGGCGGTCAGTTTTTGAAGGCGGATTTGGTTGCGCACCAATTCCTCGAGCCGCTCAACAGTAAACCCCTTGGGTCGGAGCACGTTTTCCTCAAACAGACGGTATTTCACCGGATCAAACGCGCCGTTGGTTTGGAAGCGCGGCAGTTTTTCGATGGTGTCCACCACCTCGTTTTCGTTCACCGTAATGCCGAGCCGCTGGGCCTCGTGTTCGAGCACATAGCTGTTCAAGACAAAGTCCGACCCCGCCTGCTCGCTATTTGGGTTGCCCAGGGTGAGGCCGATGACCAGGTCCCGCAGCCCCACATACATCGCGACGCTGAAACTCAGGCCCCGCCTTTCGAGTTCCGCCTCGGTGTAATTGCGGCCGTAAATCTGCACCTTGCGGTCGGGCGCATTTTTGGAGCGGTTGCCAGGGGTGAAGAACCAACCGAAGGCGATGATGATCACGATGGTAATACCGATCATCACCGGTTGCTGATGTTTGCGGAGCAGATTAATCATGAGAACGAAAATATTTTTACGGGTTACGGTTGATTTTTGGGAAGTGATTACCTATCATCATGTTTTTAAAAAATGAAGCTAAGATGCAGTTTTTCCTCCCGGCAACCTCATTTTGCATTCTGTTTCGCCGTTTTTTGGCTCCTTAGTCTCACTTTCGGCGCGCTCGCGCAAGATCGCTTGACCACCAAAGACGGTAAGACGCAGGACGTAAAAATCCTCGGGGTCAACGGTTCCACCGTGCAAATCCGCGTCGGCGCGGGAAGCATCGGCATCCCCCTTGCCTCCATCGCCTCGGTCACGATGGCGGCTCCGGCGGAGTTGGCCGCCGCCAACACGGCCTACCAGGCGGGCGATTACGCCAAGGCGCTCCCGCTCGCGCAAAGTGTGGATGCCAAATACAAGGGGCTCCCCACGTATTGGGCCAGACAGGCTACGAGCCTTTTGGGGGACATCCAGGTTGCGCTTGGCAAGCTTCCGGAGGCGGAGGCGGCGTACAACGATTTTCAGCGCATTTACCCCGGAGCGGGAAATCTCCAGAGCAGTGTCGGCATGGCGAGGATCGCCGTGGCGCGTAAGCAATACGATGAAGCCAAGGCCAAGCTCGGGCCGATCGCGGCGGCGGCTTTGAAGGAAATTAAGCCCAACCCGGAGCACGCTCCCGCTTACAGCCATGTTTTTTTGCTGCTCGGCCAGATCGCCGAAGCCCAGGGGCAGACGGAAATTGCTTTGGAAAATTATTTACGTACTGTAACTCTCTTCCACGAAGATGGAAACGCAGTGGCTGCCGCCCAGGAAAAAGCAAACACCCTTCGCAAGAACGATCCCACGCTGACTGTCCCCTAACCTCCCCAAACCGACTCCCTTTTCAGGTTCAAAATGAAAACACACAAATTCCTCCCCGCTCTCGGCCTTGGCCTCCTGCTGCTCACGGCTTCCTCCGGTTTCGCCCAAGAGTCCGCAGCGCCTGCGCAAGAAACGCTTTTCGACACCATTAAAAACGGCGGCGCGCTGATCATGACGATCTGGCTCGTCATCCTCGGCACCTCCGCCACGATGGTGACGCTCGTAATCCAGAACTTTTTCACGTTGCGCACAGTGAAGCTGGCGCCGCCCACCCTGGTTGAGTCTCTCACGGGGCTCATCGCGGCGGGGAACTATCAGGAAGCTTGGGAAACCTGCAACGCCAACGAAAATTATGTCGCAAATGTCCTCAAGGCGGGCCTGAGTCGCCTGGGACGCGGCAAGGAAGCCGTCGAAGACGCGCTTGCCGAACACAGCCTGCGCGAAGCCACCATCATCCGCACGCGCAACAGTTATCTCTCCGTTATCGGGGTTGTCTCGCCGATGATCGGTCTGCTCGGCACCGTCATCGGGATGATCGGGGCGTTCTCCGTGCTCGCCGGATCGGGCATTTCCGATCCCCGCGCGCTTTCCGGCAAGATCGGCGAAGTTTTGATCGCCACGGCGAGCGGCTTGTTCATCGCCATCCCGGCGTTCGTCTTTTATTATATTTTCCGCAACCGCGCGCAGATGGCGATCGTTCACGCGGACGATGTGGTGAACACGCTCGTGCGCGACCTTCCGTATGAAGAGCTTGCAGGCATCAAGATTGGCGAGGCGTTTAGCTCCGGCAGCATCGGCTTGGTCGCGGAAGCCAGCCAGTCCCGGAAGGTTTCGGTGGCTCTTTCCACCAATTGCCCCATCTGCAACGGCGCAATCGATGCGGGACAGAACCCGTGCCCACACTGTGGAGCCACCCTCCAGTGGCAGGAATAACCGCGGCGATTCTGCACCCTCCCCCACCTCATGCACCATCAGAGCAAAGGCAAGGCCGCGCGAGCCGCGACCCGCAATCCCGCGGAGGAAGATCCGGAATTCCAGATCGCGCCGATGATCGATATTCTGCTGGTGCTGCTCGTGTTCTTCATGTCGATCAGCTCCACCGAGGTTCTGCAAAGCAACCGGGGCATCGCGCTTGCCGTGGCTAAGGAAGCCAAGCAGCCGAAGAAAAATCCCGGCCAGGTGATTGTGAATGTCAGTTGGCAGGCGATCAATAATCTCGGTTCCATCGAGGTGGAGAGCAAAGCTTATGCGTCTGCGAGCGAGCTGATCCCCAAGCTCCAGGAAGAGCTGCAAAAAAATCCCATGACGCGCGTGCTTGTCCGCGTGGACCGGGCGACCCGATGGAGCTTTGAGCGGGAGGTGCTCCGGGCAGTGGGCGATTCCGGTATTACCAACGTCACCTTTTCCGTCGTCGATAAAGAAGGCGCAGCGGCTCACTAACACCCCCACAAAATTCTTATCATATATGGCATCCGCAGGCAGTGAAGATGGCGACGTAGGATTCCAGATCGCGCCCATGGTGGACGTGGTTTTCGTGCTCATGCTCTTTTTCATGGCAAGCGCCGGGTCGCAAGTCGCCGAGCGCGAATTGAACATCAATCTGCCCGGGAGCAATCGCCCCAGCGGCGGGCAAGCCGCCCTGCCGCCCACGCCGATCATGGTGGACATTTCCGCCGAGGGAAATGTCACCGTGAATGGACAATCCTATGGAACCGGGACGGATAAACAGATGCCGGGGCTGCGGGAGTTTTTCAAAACGGCCGTGGTGGAATTTGGAAACAAAGAGCCGGACAAACAAGACCCGGTGATCATCCATCCCGATCCGGACGCGCGCCACGAACGGGTGATGGACGTGCTCAACGCCGCCGGAACCGCAGGCGTCAAAAATCTGACGTTTAATTAGAGCATTTTCGTTTGACGTTGTCGCATTGATTGTGCGCTGAAAGCGCAAGGGAAACCAGCCCAGGGCAGAGCGCAGCGTCGCCCTTGGTGCCGCGCAACAACCGGTTGCGCCCTGCAAGGGCGCTGGTAAGGGGGAGCGGATTGAGCGCGAGCGTTTCCCAGTGCCCTTGCAGGGCACGGCTCTCTCACCCGCATACCCAGGGCGCTGCCCTGGGCTGGTTTACTCAGCC
>CAIYQA010000244.1 GCA_903928175.1 uncultured Spartobacteria bacterium
ACAGGGGCCTTTGCGGTTTCATACCATAAGCGGACGCCATTGGTGCAAGCCTCCTCTTCCACAATGATGGATTTGCCAGTGAGCATCACCCGTTGATCGTCGGCGCGATATTTTTCCGCCAACTCCTTTGGCCAGAGGTCAAAGTCCGAGAGGCCTTGTAGCTGTTCGGGTTTCCCGCGGCCAGAGGCTGCTGCATATGCCCTGTTGACCAATAGAAACCGACCCGCCTCGTCTTTTAGCCACAGCAAGCCCGGTTGATTTTCAGTGATCGCCGAGAGAAACGATTCCCGCAGACGCAATTGCTTGTCCGCATCCTTTCGGGCGGTGATGTCTTCAAACAGGACTGCGAATTGGTTCGGCTGCGGGCAGAATGCCACGACCGCGAAATGCCGCCCCAAGGCGCTGGCGTATTGCTCGAATTGCATCGGTTCGCCGGTGAGCGCGACACGCCCATAGCGCTCAATCCACGACATCTCGTTTTCCGGGAGAACTTCCCGTACGGTGCGGCCGAGGATGTCCAAAGCGCGCAACCCGGTCAGCCGCTCAAACGCGGGATTCATCGAGAGGAATCGGTAGTCCACCGGTTTGCCATCGTCATCACAGATGATCTCGTGCAAGGCGAAACCTTCCAGCATTCCCTCAAACAGCGTGCGGTATTGTCGTTCGCTGCGGCGTAACGCCTCACGCATGCTGTAGTCTTCTGTCACGTCGCTGAATACCAGCACCACGCCATTGACCGCCCCGCTTTCATCGCGAATGGGCGCGGCGCTGTCGGCGATTGCGTGCTCGGTTCCGTTGCGCGCGATCAGGACGGTGTGGTTTGCCAGGCCCACTATCACGCCTTCGCGCAGGACGGTCTCCACCGGGTTGGGGACGGTGAGGCGGGTCTCCTGGTTCACGATCACGAAAACCTCTCCCAGAGGCTTGCCCCGGGCTTCCGCCTCGGTCCAGCCAGTGAGCCATTCCGCCACGGGGTTCATCTCCCGCACGCGCCCCTCGGTATCCGCAGTGAGAACGCCGTCGCCGATGCTGTAGAGGGTGGCGCGAAAGAGCTCGCGACTTTGCTTTCCCTGGCGTTCCGCTTCCAAAAGCTGCTTGAAGAGCTTGGTTTGTTTTCCCGTGTATGCGGAGGCGATCACAAAACCGACCAGCAGGATCAGCGCCCCCACGATAATGCAGGTGCTGATGGCGCGATAGCGTGCCTCGCTCAAAATTTCGCTTTGGTCCACCTTGGCCACCATGAACCAGGATGTGCCGGGAATGGCGCTCAGATCCGCCAACACCGGCTCACCGCGATAATCGTTTCCCTCAAAAAAACCTTTGCGTCCCAAAATCGCCTGCACTCCGGGAAGAGTTGTCCGGGTCAAAGGCTCGCGCAAAACCAAGGCGGTCTTTTTCTGGTGGCGCAGTTCATTGAGGAAAACCAACTCCTCCCCTTCGCGCCGGACAAGCAGCGTCTCGGCGCTGCGGGTGGGCAGGGGCCAGGATTGGATGAGCGGGT
>CAIYQA010000245.1 GCA_903928175.1 uncultured Spartobacteria bacterium
CGCTGGTAAGGGGGAGCGGATTGAGCACGAGCGTTTCCCAGTGCCCTTGCAGGGCACGGCTCTCTCACACGCATACCCTCAGGGCGCTGCCCTGGGCTGGTTTACTTAGCCCCTTCGGGGCGAGAGGAATGCGACAAATTAAACCGAAACTGGTCTAAAGTTCGTTTCGGCGGGACGCCGAAACCAGCAGCCGGGACGGCTGCGCTCCCCGGACAAAGCGCACCTCACCCACCTTGAATCACGCCCGATCCGCCTTCTGTGTTTTCTTACGCGCTCGCTACCCGCCCGCGAGCGGCTGCTGCTGGGTGAGGCAATGGAACGCCCCGAGCCCCCAGATAAGCTCGCGGCAATCTATCCCGATCACTTTGCGCGTGGGAAACACAGTCTGGAGCACCGATAACGCCCAGCCGTCCGCGCTGTCGCCAAAGGTGGGCAGCAGGACCACTTTATTGGCAATGTAAAAATTCGCGTAGCTGGCGGGCAGCCGTTTGCCGTCGCGAATCATCTTGCCAGGCATCGGCAGCACGTGAACTTCCAAAGGCGTGCCGTCTTCGGCATCCATCTCGCGCAGTTTGGCCAGATTCTCGTGGAGCGGTTCGTAATTGGGATCGTCCTCCTGATCCTCGACGCACGTGACCACGGATTTGTGGCCCACAAAACGGGCCAGGTCGTCCACATGCCCATCGGTGTCGTCGCCTTCAATGCCGTCCCCGAGCCAGAGGAAATTGGTGACCCCCAGGTACTCGCGCAACTTGCATTCGATCTCGGCCTTGGTCAGGTCCGGGTTGCGGTTCGGGTTGAGCAGGCAGGAGCTTGTGGTCAACAGCGAACCCGTGCCGTTGACGTCAATGGAACCGCCTTCAAGCACCATGCCGGGGTTGAACACTTCAAGCCCGAGCGCCTTGCCGATCTCCGTCGGCACGACGTCGTCCAAATCAAACGGCGGGTATTTCCAACCCCAGGCGTTGTAATCCCAATCGATGATGGCCGGCTTCGGGTCGCCCGCGCGCGTCAGGAAAATGGGGCCGTGATCGCGGCACCACGGCTCGTTGGTCGGGATGTGGAAAAAGCGGACGTGGGGAATGCGCGCGCGGTGGCGGCGCAACGCTTCGCGCGCTTCGCGTTCGTGCTCGGGGCCGGAGACGTTGATGCAGACGCGTTCGGAGTCAGCCAGGGCATCCACCATTTTCGCCAGCACGGGCGGGATGGAGTCAAACGCGCCGGGAAAACTGCTGCCGTCGCGCCGGGGCCACGAGAGCCAGGTGGCCTCGTGCGGTTCCCATTCGGCGGGCATCCGGTAGCCAAGTTGAGCCGGTGTCGGCGCGGCGGAATCGGGCGCGGCGAAAGAGGCTGGAGGTTCGGAAGAAGGCATATCAGGAAAGAAGGGGCTGCTGGTCGAGAAAGCGTTGGGTGATGCCCTGGTAAGCCTCCACGCGGCGGTCGCGCAGGAAGGGCCAGTGGACGCGCTGGGTGTCAATGGTCATGAGATCGATTTGCGCGAACAGAATTTCCTCCCGGTCCGCGCTGGCTTTGGCGACGATCCGGCCCGCCGGGTCGGCTACGAAACTCTGGCCCCAGAACTCGATGCCGGGGCCGCCGCCGGGCGCTTCGTGCCCGACGCGATTGACCGCCGCCACGTAACAGCCGTTGGCAATCGCGTGGGAACGCTGGATCGTCTCCCAAGCGTCGTGCTGGCGCTCGCCGTAGCGCGCTTTTTCCGCGGGATGCCAGCCAATGGCCGTGGGGTAAAATAGAATCTGCGCCCCTTGCAACGCCGTAAGGCGGGCGGCTTCGGGGAACCATTGATCCCAGCAAACGCACACCCCGATTTTGCCGAACCGCGTCTCCCAGGCCCGGAAACCGAGGTCGCCGGGAGCGAAGTAAAATTTTTCCAAATAGAGCGGATCATCCGGAATATGCATCTTCCGGTAGCTGCCCAGGAGCGCCCCATCCGCGTCGATCACGACCGCAGTGTTGTGGTAAAGCCCCGGGGCGCGCTTTTCAAAAAGCGAGGCGATGATCACCACGCCGTGTTCCCTGGCGCTGGCGCACAAGGCATCGGTCGAGGGGCCGGGAATCGGTTCGGCGAGTTGAAAGAAATCGTGGTCTTCGGCCTGGCAGAAATAGACCGAGCGGAAAAGCTCCTGCAAACAAACGATCTGCGCGCCTGCGCGAGCCGCTTCGCCGATCCGGGCGAGGGCCTTTGCCAGGTTCTCGGACGGAACGCCGGAGCAACTCGTTTGCACGAGCGCGAGTTTTCGTTGGGAGGGAGCGATTGACATCGGGAACGCAAAATAGCCTAAATCCAATCGCTGGGGAGAACTTTTTTGCTGCAAAAAGATGGAAAAAAATTTCGTTGGAAAAGCGGATTTTGCTTGCCTGCCGTTGGTTTCGTGCGGGGTGCGGCACGCGGCATGCGGATGCACTCGACAACCGGAGCGGACGATTCTATGCTGCCACTCCTTATGATTTTTTCGCGACTCGCTCCCATTGCCGCACTGCTGCTCGGCCTGGCCATCCCCCTTTCGGGCATGGCTCAAGAAAACGCGGCGCACAACAAACCAGACACCACCAAAATGAAAGACATCCGCATCGTCATGAAAACCGGCAAGGGCAACATCGAATTGACGCTGTTCCCCGCCCAGGCGCCCGTCACCTGCGCCAGCTTCCTGAATCTCGCCAAGCAGGGCAAGTACGATGGAATCGTATTCCATCGCGTCATTCCCAATTTCATGATCCAGGGCGGCGACCCGACCGGCACCGGGCGCGGCGATCGCGGCTACAAATTCGAGGACGAATGCAAGCCGACCCTGCGCTTTGACAAGCCCGGCCTGCTCGCGATGGCCAACGCCGGCCCCGGCACCAACGGCTCGCAGTTTTTCATCACGCACGTCCCCACCCCGTGGCTCGACGGCAAGCACACCATCTTCGGGGCCGTCACCAAAGGCCAGGACGTGGTGAACGCCGTCGCCCAGGGTGACAAGATCACCGGCATCGACATCCTCGACCCCGTGGATGAACTTTTCGCCGCCAAAGCCGACCGCATCGCCCAGTGGAATGCGGCAATGAAGTAAGCGCGGCACATTCCCGGTCCCATGGGTCCCCAGCGACTCATGGGACCACCGCCCCCGCCCTGCGGCTCGGGGCATAAATATTTTGACATTGGGAGCGGCTTCGCCTAAGAAGAGGGCGTTTCCCTCATTCCAAGATCAATCCCCATCTGCAACCTCCCATGAAGAGACTTCTTTCCGTCCTCCTGACCACCGTGCTATTCGCGTCGCCTGCATTCGCCATCGTTGGCGGCCCGTGGGATGCCAATATTCCGGGGAATCCCAACAAGGTCAACCCCGCCAACGTGAACGGGACCTACCAGGGAACGATCAAGGGCTCGAATATCACCGGGGTCATGACTTTCCAGACTTCGGGAAATGGAATCGCTGTGACCGGGACTTCAGGTGCGACCCAGATTCAAGGAGCCGGTATTATGGCTTCCCAGACATCCCAAGTTTACAGTTATACTTCAGGAACCAATGCAGCGGCTTTGTCTTACGGGACTTCATCTGTGAGCCAGATTCAAGGAGCCGCCATTTTATTCACTGAAGGGGCAACCGCTTTTTCTGAAATGAGCGTCGCGGTTGATTTGGGGAGCAGAAAACTCGCTGGCGTGATGAGTGGGGGTTCCCTGTCGGCGAATACGATCTCTGTCATGGCCCCGGCCAATTCCATTTATCTCTACTGGCAGCTCACGAATAATTTTTCGTTCAACGGCGCGTTTAACGCAAGCCTGTCCAAAAACTGGTCGGACAACAGCTTCACCGGAAAAGGAAGCCTCGTGATCACCAAATTCGACTCTGCCTTATACAACCAGGCGGCGGTCGGCACTTCAGCGAATGTGAATCCGAGCAATTATGTCTCCTCCATTCCAACTCCGATCAAAGTGCGTGGAGTCAAGACCTCCGATTCGACTGCTCCATTGTGGACGACGTTTAACAGCACAGCGTCACTTCCCACTGCCGTCCCGATTGCGCGCTAACCGAGATTTCTTGGTGCAAGATTGTTCTGCTTTCCGTTCCCGGGGCGGAGCCGGATTCACTCTGGTTGAATTACTCATCGTCATCGGGATCATCGGGGTGCTGACGGCCCTCTTCGCACCGGAACTGGCCACAGTGCGCGAACGGGCGGAGGCAGTGATCTGCATGGGGCACCTCCGTTCCCTACACGTCTCCTTTGGTTCCTACCTCAACGATTACGAGATGTGGCCGCAATTACCCAAAGATAGCAATGGGGCGGAGGTGGATCTCTCCGTGCAACAGGAGGATCAATTCTGGCTCAATACGCTCAAGGATTACGGGGCGGATGAAAATGTCTGGAGATGCCCGACCAGGAGACGCTCGCTAGTCCAGTCCGCAGATCCGGATGTTTCGAAACTGGACTATACTCCCACTTCTTTTGACGATGATCCCATGACCCCGCGGAGATGGCCCGGGATGCCCTGGCTGATCGATCAAGGCGGGCACCACGGGGTGAACCTGATGGTGCGCGCGGACGGGGCCGTGCAAAGCGTCCAGGACGCCCTTCGGGAATCCAGCAATTAATCGGGGCGTTTGCGACGGATTTCCCGTCCTTGTTCGCCGCAAAAATTGGGGAATAGACGGCACGCGTCCGACGCCATTGCGCCCTCGGGTCGCGAGCGGTGCTTGACCACCCAACGCTCTTCCCTTTGGCGCGAAAGGGTTTGTGCTTTGCCGCAAAGCGGGCGATGCCTCGGTATACAAGACGGTGACCTCTGCCACTAGCAGCTATTTTACTTCCGGGACCATCACCAAACTTTCGCAGTAAACTCCAAGCTCGTTTTATAAGCGCAGACCCTGTTCGCGGGGTCTGCGCTTTTTTTACGTCCGCAGCCCGAGAGTTGGCGCAGTGCCGTCCCGGCTGTGGGTTTCGGCGTCCCGCCGAAACACGCCTCACGCGTTGCAGATGCTCTACATGTGGTCAACCAGCATGGGGATGGAACAGGGCAGCCACTTCGGCGCTCAACGTTCTGGCGGTGAATGGTTTTTGCAAGCATCGGTGGACCTGGAGTGCGCACAATGCATTTTGGCTTGACTCATCGTAAAAGGCGCTGGAAACCAGAATGGGTAAATCAGGCGCCAGTTCTCGGAGAGCTCGAATCAAATAAATCCCGTCCAGATTCGGCATGCAAAGATCCGTAATCACCGCCTTGATCTCATTCGCGTAATTTAAAAAAAGAGCCAATGCTTCTTTTCCATCGCAAGCTCCCTGCACCTTCCATCCTTGGCGCGTCAAAACTTCCTTCATGACCATCAGAATTTGCTGTTCATCGTCCACCACGAGGAGCATTTCACCATGACCTCGGGAAATGTCAGGAAGGGAGTCCGTGTTCATAAAGCCGTTCAAGTTAGTTTGACCTCTCGTTTTTTTGCTGATCAAAGGCAAACTGCGGCTCATCTCTCATGGGTTCGGTCCGCTCATTTCTTTGCCTCCTGGCGGTAAGCACCAGCGCCATCCTTATTGTGGGCAGATTCCTGCGAAGCCACCTTTTCAAACCATAAATTTTCCACAGCATCATACCAACAATGTTTGCAGAAAACTCCTTCCCTTTTCGAAATCGAATACTCCGCATTGGATTCCCCGCAACGGCAACATGCGGTTTTGTTTGAGCGTGCGCCACCACGCCGTATTCCCCCCACGACGCATGCCAGAATGACCAGCACATTGACTCCAAGGATCAGCATACCAATTAATACCATATCATTCCGATTCGGGCGATGGGCCGAAAAGTGAGAGGGGGCCTGCCTGATTTTTCAGCGGATGATTTAGGAGATTCATTTCTCCTGAAAGAATTTTGGGGAGAGCAAATTCCAATGCGGCGGCTGCGATCTCGGATTTGAGCGTGCGGGTCCGCGCAGATATTTCCTCGATTTCCTTGGCTGCTTTTTGGGATATGCGAATCTGGATTTTTGCATTTCGTGTCCGAAGCATTGGCAGACAATGTCTGACAAAGCGCGTAATGTCAATATTTGTTTGATTTGTAAAAACAACGCCAGCGGTTATAATAAAAGCAATGCCCAAAGATACCAGAATCACTGTCAGGCTCTCCCACCAGCTTGCGGCCAGTTTGGAGGCGACGTGCAAGATTACGGGGCTGGATATCTCCACGGTTTGCCGCGCCTGCCTTGAAGCTTATGTAGAGCATGTCAAAGCGCACGGGGAGATTCGTCTGCCGCTAGCCATTGCGGCTAAAAGGGATCTTGTAAAAACCACCATGCCAAAAGCAGCCTCCGTCTCGGTTCGCTATTCCACGCCCAGGGCACGTTCGCGCCTCTCCCCGACTGTCAAGGAGGAGTAACAGTTCTAAAAAAGCGGACTCTCATTACGCTTTTTTTAAAAAGAGGCGGCTTTGTGTGGAAGCACCATTTCTCCCGCACCCGGCGGGAGAAAAAAACCCAGGGCGACAGAGTGCCGCCCTGGGTTTGAATGGAAGCAAAACCGCTCTAGAGCATTTTCGTTTGACGTTGTCGCATTGATTGTGCGCTGAAAGCGCAAGGGAAACCAGCCCAGGGCAGAGCGCAGCGTCGCCCTGGGTGCCGCGCAACAACCGGTTGCGCCCTGCAAGGGCGCTGGTAAGGGGGA
>CAIYQA010000246.1 GCA_903928175.1 uncultured Spartobacteria bacterium
ACAAAGGCCGAAATCCGCTATTTTGACCATACGGACGCTGCTGCCGCTCGCGCCTGGCTGAACACGCCACATCCTGACCTTGATTGATGGAAACACCGCTGTGGAGACGATTTTGGAGGGCAAAGCAGATGCGGTGGCCCTGATTTTTGGAAAATGCGTGGAATGGAGTCCCCGTCTGATGTTGCACGGTGCCTAAGCAATCTGTGCGGCCAAGGGTTTGACCTCCACCGCTGGCGGGCTTACGCTTTTTGCATGATCGTCGGCCAGCCCATCCCCTTCCAAGCCCGCACCAAGCTGCGCATCCCGCTGGCCTCCGCCAATGTCCAGGCCGGGTTCCCGTCGCCCGCCGAGGATCACATGGAGAACTCGCTGGATCTGAACGAGCACCTCGTGAGCAATCCGGCAGCCACGTTCTTCGTTCGTGTCCAAGGCAACTCGATGCGGGACGCCGGTATCCAAGGCGGTGACATCCTGGTGGTGGATCGCTCGATCACGCCGGGGAACGGGCAGATCGTCATCGCCATGCTGGATGGCGACTTTACAGTCAAGCGGCTGCGGAAGAAGGGCAAACGTGTTTTTCTGGAAGCCGAGAATGCCGAGTTCACCCCCATTGAGATCAGCGAGAACCAGGAACTCACGGTATGGGGCGTCGTTACCTTTGTGATCCATCCGGCCCGATGAACACACGGTTCGCATTGGTTGATGCCAACAACTTCTACGCCTCCTGCGAGCGCGTATTCAACCCGCGTCTCATCGGCAGGCCGGTGGTGGTGTTGAGCAACAACGACGGCTGCGTCATCGCCCGGAGCGAGGAGGCCAAGTTGCTGGGGATCGAGATGGGCGCTCCGGCTTTCAAGAACGAGGAGACCTTCCGTCGCCACGGCGTGCAGGTGCTCAGTTCCAACTACGCCCTCTACGGTGACATGTCGGCGCGAGTCATGGCCACCTTGCGGCCCTTTGCGGCCAGTATGGAGGTTTACTCCATTGATGAAGCGTTCCTCGGTCTGGAGCCGTGGCAGGGGGAGACGTATTGCCGGGAACTGCGGGCCAAGGTTCGGCAGTGGACCGGCATTTCGGTCTCCGTCGGGATTGCCTCGACAAAAACGTTGGCGAAACTGGCCAACCGCATTGCCAAGAAAGCGCCCTCCCTTCAAGGCGTGTTCGATTTGACCACTGACCCCGATCCCGATGCCGTGCTCGCCCGTGTGCCATGCGGAGATATTTGGGGGATTGGAAGGCGGCTCGCCACGCGGCTATCCGCTGCGGGCATCCAGACGGCGCTCGATTTGAAGCAAGCCGACATGTCGTTGGTGCGTCGGGAATTGGGGGTGGTGGGCGAGCGAACCGCCCGCGAACTCAACGGCATCTCCTGTCTTGAATTGGATGAAGGGCCTGATCCGCAAAAGGGGATCGCTACGGCCCGCTCGTTCGGCCAACCGATTGAGGCCATTGAAGGACTGGAACAAGCCCTCGCCACCTACACGGCGCGAGCCGCCGAGAAACTCCGGGCCGGGGGGCAGTTGGCCGGGCGCATCCAAGTCCACCTTGAAACAAGCCCGTTCCGTCCCGAGTTGCCGCAGTATTACCCTGTTGCACAATCAGCCCTGCCGGAGCCGACCAGCCACACGCCCGACCTGATCGCCGCGGCCACGGCCCTGCTGCGGAAAATCTATCGCCCTGGCTACCGCTACCGGAAAGTTGGGGTGTTCCTCACGGAGCTTTGCTCGGAGTCCACCGCGCAACTCACCCTCTTCGGAGCGAAGCCCCATAGCGCCGCCGCCCGGCTCGACACCCTCGTGGATCAACTCAACCGCCGTTACGGCACCAACACCATCCGCTACGGTTCCATGGGATTCCATCAACAGTGGCGGATGCGCCAAGAGAGAAAATCACGCGGCTTCACCACCCGATGGGAGGAATTGCTCGTGGCGCGGGCGTGAACTCAAAACAACTCCGGGGCATCCGGGGTGTCTGGCATTTCCACGCGAGGAAACAGCGGCGCTTCCAGCACTGGCATCCGGGGATGCTGGAACTTCTGGATTTCCTCCTGAGTGGATGCGCGGGTCACGATTTTGATCAGCGGCTCGCCGGATTGATGATCCAGCAGTCCGCGAATGACAAAACCACTCGGAACCTCATCCCAGATCAATTTTCCGGTCATTTCGGATCGCTCGGCAAAGCGGTCGGCGTAGATGTCTAGGAGGATGCCGCCCTTGTGCTGCCACCAGTTCGAAATTTCCGCCCGTGCGAATCCGGCCCAGATGTGCT
>CAIYQA010000247.1 GCA_903928175.1 uncultured Spartobacteria bacterium
CATACGATTTGAAAATATCCTCGTCGGCCTGCGAAGTCGTCAACACCACCACCGGGATTTGGCGCAACTCGGGATCGCTTTTGATTTCCTTCAAAACCGTCCGCCCGTCTTTGCGCGGCATATTCAAATCGAGGAGGATGAGTCCGGGGCGGGGAACTTCGCTGCCGACATACTTCCCCTGGCGACGGAGATAGTCCATCAATTCCTCGCCGTTTTCCACAAACCGCAAGTCATTGGCGAGCCGACCTTCAAGCAGCGCCTCGCGGGTTAAACGACGATCATCGTCATCGTCATCAGCCATCAGAATCGTAATCGGTTTTCCGTGTTTGCTCATGATTTTGTAATCTGTTTGACGGGAAGTTTGATGATGAAGGTTGCCCCCTGCCCCTTCTCGCTCTTAGCAACAATACTCCCGCCGTGGCGATGTGCAATCTTTCGGCACACGGCGAGCCCAATCCCTGTGCCTTCGTATTCCTGGCGGCTGTGCAGGCGTTGGAAAAGCGTAAACACCTGTTCCACATATTGCTCCTCAAACCCGATCCCATTGTCGGCCACCACGATCTGGCAAAGTTCCTCCCCCTGCCCGGTTCCCGGCGACAGCGCCTGCTCCGGGGCGGGAAGCACCCGGGCCGAGATCGTCACCTCCGGAGGCTGCCCCGGTTTGTGGAACTTGAGCGCGTTGCTGAGCAGGTTTTGGAATAACTGGCGCATTTGCACCGGATCGGCATCGATCGTCGGCAGGGGGCCCACTTCAATCTTTGCCGCATCCTGTTCTATTCGCACTTCGAGGTCGGAAAGGACGCCTTGGACCACCTGGCCGAGATCCACTTGCACGAACGGTTGCGCCCGGCTGGTGACATAGGAGAGCGTCAATAAATCCTGGATGAGCGTCTGCATCCGCCCGGCGGCATTCTGCATGCGTTCCAGGTAGTCGAGCCCCTGTTGGTCCAAGGCATCGGCGCATTTGAGCCGCAGCCGATCCGCAAAAGCCTGGATTTTTCGCAACGGCTCCTGCAAATCGTGGGAGGCGACGCTGGCGAAATCGCGCAACTCGGCATTGCTGCGTTCCAGTTGGGCGGCGAAAACGCGCAATTTTTCCTCCGCCAGTTTGCGTTCGCTAATGTCGGAGCTCACGCAGACCAAGCCCACCAGACGCTCTCCGGTCAAGTCCCGCAAGGGAACTTTGGTGGTCGAGAGCCAGACCATTTTGCCGTCCGCGTTCACGGCAGGTTCCTCGCGGTTGAGTATGGGATTGCCCGTGGCGAGAACGCCCTGGTCGTCCGCTTCGTAAATCGTCGCAAGCTCTCTGGGGGCAAAGTCGAACACCGTGCGTCCCGTCAGATGTTCGGGATCGGCGATATTCAGGAACCGCCTGTGGGCGACATTATCGAGCGCATAACGGCCCTCGGTATCTTTGACGAAAATTTGGTCCGGGATGGCGTCGATGAGGCTGCGCAGGAGATTGCGCTCCTGGGCCAGCAATGTTTCTGCAAGCCGCCGGGCGGCAATGTCGCGCAGGATCAACCCCACAGCCACCAGGAGCAGCGCGACGGTGACGCCGGAGCCGAGAAGGATGCGCGCCATCGTCTCCTTGCCGATCTGGTTGGTGAGCCCCGAGCGTTCCCCCAAAAGGTGTTGCTCCTCCAATTCAAACTCGGCCATCAAGGAGCGGAGTTCGAGCATGGAGCCCTCCTGTCCCATCGCGGAAAAGCGTTTTAACGCAATCGCATCCCCCTCCTTGCGGCGCAGTTCGATTAAACCGCGCAGGGTGCGCAGCTTGCGCATGATTTGTTTTTGGATTTCTCCCAGACGGGCCCGCTGCTCGGGTTGATCGGCCAGCATCGGGCGGAGCGCCTCGGCGTCATCGATTCCCTCCTCCGAGGCCTGTTGGAAAAAATCGAGCAGCAGCTCATCGCCGGTGATGAGATACCCGCGCGCGGCGCTTTCCGCCTCCATCAAATGCCGCAGCATCGACTCGTGTTTCTCCAGAACGCGGTGCGTGCGCGAGACCCACTCGGCGGTGCGGATGAAGGAGCGGGTGCTGCGGATTGAGAGAAAAGCGATAATGCCCACCGCCAGAATCGCCAGCCCGAACCCAAGCAAAACCTTGAACCGGATGGAAGAAGGAGAATGGATGCCGGTTCTGTTCACAGGTTGGTTTTCAAAAGGGGAATTCGCGGCAACTGGCGGAGGGGGTGGGATTCGGTCGATTTTTGCGGATTTTCCAGTGCTAAAATAGCGTTCCAGACAGAGTAATCAAGCCTGCTCGACCATGACTCTGCCACTACCCCAAAACTACAAGGAAGGGACAGTTTCAGGGACACTCCAACCGTGTTACCTGAACACCATGCTACACTATGGGACGGTTGCGACGTTTTTCAAGCCTCACGTCCTCAAAGAGGTGCCCACTTCAAGGACAGCCCTGTTTTTTCTTGTGTTCTAAAGAACTGAAAATCTCGAAGAATCGAAGCCAAAAAGTCACGTCAAGACGATATCTTGAAGTCGATCAACAGCTTCCGCCCGAGTCTTTCCCATGGCCTCGTAATATTCCGCCACCGTAACCGAAGCGCGTCGCGCAAAACAATAAGCCCCCCACCTACCATCGGACAGATCAAAACAGCACGCGGGAATAAACTTCATCTGGTGATGGATAACTACGGCACACACAAGCACCCCAGAGTGCAGGCATGGCTCAAACGCCACCCACGATTCATTCCCCACTTCATTCCCAGCAGTTCAAGCTGGTTGAACTTTGTCGAACGCTGGTTTGGAGAACTCACCAGCAAGCGCGTGCGCCGGGGTGTCTTTGTCAGCGCGAACGATCTGATTGCCGCCATAGACGAATATGCGGCGACATGGAACGAAAACCCCCAGCCGTTTGTTTGGACTGCAACGGTCGATTCCATTGTCGAAAAGCTCAAGCGCTGCCGCCAAACACCGGAGCATATCAAGCCCGGTTGCACTTCACCCAGATCACGGAAATGCAAAAAATAACTCCAGTCGTTTGCGAGGCACTACATTAGTTTTACAAGTCATGCTTAGGTTCATGTTTTTTCTTTCATTGGTGTGAGCGGCGAGCTATGGGTTCGATTCAGTCGGTGGGATCAGCGGCAATGCGAGCCACGCCAAACCGATATCGCGATTCATGTGGCTGTTGCTCTCCCCGCCCGGCGCGTCGTAGACTAGGGCCAAACGATTGCCGACCTTGAGGACGGACGGCAGGCCGATACACTTGCGGCTCCAGCCTCGCTGATCATGCGCAAGTCGGTTTCCACAGCCACACCGCCGCAGTCGAGGTTTCGGCGCAAAATCTTGTAGGGAAACCAGCGGCATTCGGCCCCGGGCCATTCCTTGTCGCCGATGAAAAGGCTCACCGTCGGATACATTCGCCGCTCCTGGTTAAGATTGAGCAGGATGGAATAGCCGGGGTTATAGGAAAAGGAAACCAGGTCGAAGCGGCCCAGGAGGATGTCGTGCAGGTTGTGGATCGCCGGCGGACTGGCCACGTCCTTCATCGGCACCCATTCCCCGGCCATCTCATCAAGGCTCGGGATCGCCGGGCGCAGGGCTGCTTCCTTGGCCAGTGCGGTTTCGATGCCGACGGCCAAAGCCACGACCGCCAACAGTGATTTAAGCCACCGTTTTGGATCTCTCATATCGATTCTGCTTTGTGTGCGGTTAGATAGCATCGTTTCCGTTGCTTTTCTTCGTTTTCATTTTATGGCTTCAATGCCTCAGGAGAGGATTCACCGCAGCTCACCAGGCGGATCGGCCCGAGCAGGCCCGAGGGCAGGGGTTGATCCTCTTTCCCCCAGTGGTGATAAACGGCGAAGGTGAACCGGCCCGTCGGGCTCGGCTTCCCCTCGAGCACCCATTGCGGAACTTTCGTCAGGCCGCCATTCCACGAGCTCTTTTTGCCCCATTCCCGGTCCTCGGCCAGCTGCTCGTCGCCAATCATCCGGTTGGGCCACAGGTTCGTGACTTTGATCTCCAGTTGGTTGTTCGTGGTCTTCAGCAGGCCCGTCACTTCCACCCGATACGGTGGTTTCCACAGGATCCCCAACTCTTTCCCGTTGAGCTTCACCTCCGCCAGGTTCTTCAACTCGCCCAAATCGAGATACACTCGGCCATTGGCCGATGGCACTTGGCAATCAAAGATCTTGCAGTACGTCCCGGTGCCCGAGAAATACTTCACCCCTTTGTCCGGATGCTCCGTCCAGGAGATCAGCTTCTCCAGCGTGACCTTCTCCGGTGCGCCCCAGTTCGGCGGGAAGGAGAGATCCCACGGCCCAGCGAGTTCCTCCGGCTTCGGAACCTCGCTCACCTCAGCCTTGAGGCGCTTGCCAGAAGCCATCGTGAGCTCAAAAGTCCCGGGCTCGGAGGCGGTGATCGCCAGCTTGCCGTCCTGCTGCTCGCTCAATTCAGCCGTGCCCGAATCCTGCCCACCCGTGCGCTTGATCGCCACGACATGATCACCCTCGGCGGGTTTGCGGAAGATGACAAAAACCGAGCCGACCGGATCCAGCCGCACCGGCACGGTCGTGCGCCCATCCTTCTCGACATAGACCGGTGCCTGTTCGATCCGCCCGGTGTCCGGATGCCAGAACTCCGGACGCTTGCCACTAACCCGGAAGGTACATTCGATCAACTGAGACTTCGCCTCCGGACTGGCTACGAAATAAATATCGGCATCGTCGTCCAGCTTCCGGTGGATGTAGGTAGCCTTCGCGGACGCGGAGGCGCACTCGAAGTCGGGCTGCACTCCCAACGCCTTCAGTGCCTCGGGTGCCTTTTCGGCCTTCACCCTTGGCCAGATCTCATCGGCCAACTTGCGCACCTGCTGGTCACACTCAGGATAACCTGCAAGACTCGGCGATGCTTCCGGCTTCTGACCGACCACCGTTGCCTCGGCCTCGACCAGTTCCTTGATTTTTTCCAACACCGCCGGAGTCATGGTGCGATCCGGTGGCAGGGCCAGCACCCGGTAGCTCATCCCCGAGGGTAACACCAGCCGCCCATCCTGAACCTTGAGGGACATCACCGCGTCGGTGGCACAGCCATCGTAGTCGTAGCCTATCGGCAGGTCACCCTTGCGAACGCTGTTGGGCGCGCCTTCGCCGGAGTAGAAGAGCACATCGGCCACAAACCGCCCCTGTTGCAGCAGATACTGGCAGCGTGCCATATAGCTCATCCACACCCGGCCCTGCTCCCACCAAGTGATCGTCCGCCCAAAATGCGCGCCCCAAGGCCCCATGGTCATGCCCGGAGCTCGGTTGAGCCACGGCTGGTGGGGAGATGTATGCAGGATAAATCGGTTGATCCCCTGGCAATAGGCGTAATCCCCCCTGGCCTTCAAGGAATAGGGATCCTGGGTCCATCGGCAATTTTCAGGGTTCGAGGTAAAGGACTCGGCCCCTATAATCCTGCGACCATAGACATGCCCGGCCGACGGTGCCGGACGGATCCAAGCCAAGGGCCCGCCGGTAACTCCAGGCCCGCCCCAAAATTCACTCATCGGGACGTCGGCATAGCGGCCGTATTCGCAATCGTCAAAAGGGCCGTTGCCGTAAGGCTCTACCGAATAGTAAAGGCCGGCCTTGTGCGCCAACTCGCCAACCATTTTGGAGTGGTTCTCGGCGAAGAGGTCCGCCACCGTGCGCCGGAAATCCCACAAAATGCGCTCAGTCACCTCAGGCGAATCGACCACTCGGCCGGTGAAGACCGGCAGAAATTTGAGCAGGTCATAGCCGCGACGGCGCTGGAACTCTTTCTCGAAGCCGTCAGTCCAGTTTTGGCACCCCGGCTCGTAACTGTCGATCAGCACATTGTTGAACCCAGAAGGCACCTTCCCGGCCAGCGGGCCCAGATTGGCAATGATCTTGCCAATGTACGCGTCCCAATGCGCTTGGAGGGCACTGCGGCTGAGCTTGTCGGCCTCAAGCCCCTCGCCCCCGACAGGAGCCGGCGCATTCTTTTTCCCATTGGAGGTGTAGCCGACGCGCAGCAGCGTCCAGGCCCCTTCCGGAATCTGCCAGGAGAGCTTGCCGTCAGTTGTCATTTTCCCGGTCAGGTCGATCAGCGAGCCACTCGCTACCACGCCCTCGGCAGACCCGGTCAGCGCCGGGGGGGCCTCGTAAGGGCCCCATTCCCGGCTGCGAAACAGCTTCTCATTCAGGCCAGTGATGCCAATTTGAGGGGTCAACTCCGCATGGATAACTCCCATATATTTTCGGGCCGAGTTCCCCGTCGAGCCATTGGTAAAGACGATGCGGAAGAACTTTCCGCTTACCGGCGTAAATGCGAAAATATCGGCCGGGTGTTCGCGTCCGGAGAGGGCGAATTTTGCCACTGGCTTGAACGCCTTGCCATCCTGAGAAACCTCCAACTGCCCGCTGGCGTGCCAAAAATCAGGCACCATCGCCAGATTCAGCTTTCCCGCCGTGTATGGCTGGGCGAACTCGAACAGGATGAATGGATTGAAGCCGGGCCGTGGCTCCTCAACTTTGACAGACGTTTCGGTGCCATCCAGAAGTTTCGCTCCATCCTCGCCCTGAGTGCTCAGTGTCACCTTGGGCGCAGCATCCTTCATCCG
>CAIYQA010000248.1 GCA_903928175.1 uncultured Spartobacteria bacterium
GGTTCCGGTGGTGTCGGCGCCAGAACGCGCCTCGTCCACCGGCTATTCGCTGGAAACCCTCCGGGTTTCGGAGAAGAAATGCCCGGTTTTTTAGGGATGCTCTAAATTCCGAGCCCCATTGAAACCCCGAGTTTACGCCCTTATTGAAGACGCGGTTTTGTGCTCAGGCTCAGGCATTGCGCTTACATTTTTGCGCAGAAGCGCACGTACGCCAGCACCTTTTGCTCGTCCCCGCCGGAGGCCCAGACTTCCCGCAGGAAATCCGCCGGATGCACATCGTATTTGCTGAAAAAACGCCGGTCCCCGCCGCAGCAATACATCAATTCGTTCGGCAGTTCACCCCGGAGTCGACCCAGGGCTTTTTGAATAACGCGCGGCAACCACGCGATGCCTTCCAGTTCGGCGTCCTTGGCCGGCAACTCTGCCATGACCAGCCGATGAGGGGACGGGACGCCCTTTTGGATTACCAGGAAATAATCCCGGCGCACGGAGAGGATCAGCAACGCGGTTTCCCAATCCAGCGCATCGGCGTCCTCGGCGAAATCGAACAATTCCATCGGCGAGGCACCGATGGCGGCAAGTTCCTGCTGTTGTTGGGCATCGAAAAAAGTCTGCGGATCGCGATGCCCCGCCCGGTAACGTTCCAAGGCGTGGAGATAGAGCGGCTTCACCCGGCGGGTCCAGTCGTAGCTTTTCATAACGGCAAACTACGCCAACCCAGCCGGTTTGTCACGGGTTCGCCATGGCAGCCTCGGCAATTTAGACAGGATTCACAGGATTTTAAGGATTATCAGGATTACGCCCGTAGCCTTTGAAAGCCTGTAAGCATTTGTGACAACCAAACGAAAAAATCCTGTAAATCATGTTAATCCTGTTAATCCTGTCTAAAAAGAGCAGGGCTCCATCGGCGCAAAACGACAAACTCCATTCCTTCCTGCTCATCCTGTCTGCGATTAGGCAGCGAGAGATTATCACTCCTCCACCCCCACCCCAAGCATCTCGGTGTTGGCTGCGCCGGGCGGAACGATCGGATACACGTTCTCGTCCTCCTCGATGGGCAGGTTGATGAGGCACGGGCCGGGCTTGGAGAATGCCTCCTTCAGCGCGCCCGCAACATCATCAACTCCCGTCAAATCATACGCCCGCAGGCCGAACGCGCGGGCCAGCGCCGCGAAATCGGGCTGGCGCTCGAAAATCGACGCGGAATACCGTTTCCCATAAAACAACTCCTGCTGTTGGCGCACCATGCCGAGCCGGTTGTTATTGAGGATGATCACCGTCAGGTCGAGGTTCAGTTCGGCCAGGGTCGCCAATTCCTGCACGTTCATCAAAATGGACCCGTCGCCGCTCACGCAGACCGAGCGCCGATCGGGAAATGCCAGCGCGCCGCCAATAGCCGCGGGTAATCCAAACCCCATCGTACCCAGTCCTCCCGAAGTGAGAAAGGCGCGGGGGCGACGCACGGGGTACCCTTGCGCCATCCACATTTGATGCTGCCCAACATCCGTGGAAACCATCGCATCGGGCGGCAACAGTTCACCCAAAATTTGGCAAAATGCGAGCGGGTGAATGCCGTTTGCGCGTTTCGGGATCACCAGCGGATGGCTCGCCTTGAGTTCGTTCACGCGGCACAGCCAGTCCGCGCGCTCCTGCGGCGCAATGGCCGGGAGGAGCTTGCGCAACACCTCGCCCGCATCCCCCGCCACGGGGATATTGGCGGGCTTGATTTTGTCGAGCTCGCACGGGTCGATCTCGATATGAATGATCTCCGCGTGCTGGCAGAAACGGGCGGCCAGGCCGGTGGCCCGGTCGTCAAACCGCGCGCCGATCGCCACGAGCAGATCGGCTTCGTCGAGAATGTAATTCGTGCAGGGAGCGCCGTGCATCCCGAGCATGCCGAGCGCCAGCGGGTGATCGCACGGCACCGCCCCCAGGCCCATCAACGTGCAGGTGACGGGCGCGTCGATGCGCGTGGCCAGTTCCAGCACCAATGCCCCGGCATTCGCGCCAATGGCGCCGCCGCCGATGTAGATCACCGGGCGCCGGGCCTTGGCGATCAGGGCGGCCATGCGCGCCACCTCCTCCGCCGAACAGCCTGCGGGCTGCGCGGCGACCCCCGGCTCGGGCCAGGTCTCCACATCGCAAATGCCGAGAAAAACGTCCTTGGGGACATCCACCACCACCGGGCCGGGCCTGCCGGATTGCGCGATCTCGAAGGCGCGCGGGATCACATCCAGGAGTTCCTCCGTGCTCATCACCATGAAGCTGTGCTTCGTAATGGGCAGCGTGAGCCCAAACGTATCGACCTCCTGGAAAGCGTCCGTGCGCAGCAACGCGCGGGGAACCTGCCCCGTGATCGCCACCAACGGCACACTGTCGAGCTTGGCATCGGCGATGGCCGTGAGGAGATTCGTCGCGCCGGGGCCGGAAGTCCCCAGGCAAACCGCCGCTTTGCCCGTCACGCGGGCCATCCCTTGCGCGATGAATCCCGCCCCTTGTTCATGCCGCGCCAGGACGTGCCGGATGGGGCTGTCGTGCAACGCATCATAGAGGGGCAGAATCGCGCCGCCGGGAATACCGGAGAGCACTTCGACTCCCTGGCGTTCGAGTAATTTGCAAATGATCTGGGCTCCGTTGAGCTTCATGGTTGTTGGCTTTCTGGTTGGGTCCGGCGACGCTGGAGGGGCAAAAAACAACCCCTCAGGCGGCGAGCCGGAGGGGTTTGTTTCTAAAAGGATGAAACCCTCACCGAGCCGCAAGCGCGACGCCTACGACGACCACCACGAGGCGGACGACGCTTGCGAGTTGCACAGTGAGGCTGGCGAAGTTAATTGGTTGGGGAGGTGTTACGCCGGATGAGGACGAATGTCAATCCCTTATCAGGAAAGGAAGGAATAATCAGGAAACCAAGAAACCAGGAAGGGAATGAAGATGATCTGGAACTCAGGAATCAGGACCAATGAGAAACGCAAATTCGTCCTCTTTGCGCGACCACCTTTTTTTCCTGGCTTCCTGGTTTCCTGATTCATTTTCCTGAGTTCCTGATTGCATTTCTCCATCAGTTCCTGATGTTTCTTGATCGGCATGCCCAATCTTTTGTTCAAAAACGCCCGGCTGGTGCTCCCGGACCGGATCGAGCCGCGCGGCGATCTGCGCATCGCGGACGGGCGGATTGCGGCCATCGCCCCCTCGCTCATGCCCGAGCCGGGGGACATGGTCCAAGACCTCGGCGGGCGCACGCTCGCGCCGGGGTTTATTGACATCCACATTCACGGCGCGCTCGGGCGCGACGCGATGGAGGGCAGCGCCGAGGCGTTTGAGACGATCTGCCAATACCACGCGCGCGGCGGCACCACGGCCCTCGCCTTGACCACCGTGTGCGCGCCCACCGAGGAGATCGTGGCCGTTCTGCGCGCGGCGGAAGCCTACCGCAGCGAGCCGCATGAAGGGGCGCAACTGCTCGGGGTGCATGTCGAGGGGCCGTATTTTTCGCCGCATAAAAAAGGGGCGCATCGCCCGGAATTGATCCGCAATCCCACCCCGGCCGATTACGCGCCGTTGCTGGAATGGACCCACGTGATGACGCAGATGACGCTCGCGCCGGAGTTGCCGGGCACGCTTGCGCTCATCGAGGCGTTGCACGCGCGGGGCGTGCGCGTGAGCGGCGGCCACAGCGATGCATGGGACGAGGAGGCATGTGCGGCTCATGTCCATGGGATGGAGGGCGTCACGCACACCTTTAATTGCATGTCCTCGGCGCGGCGACGCGGCGCATACCGCGTGGTGGGATTGCTCGAATTCGCGCTGAGCGAGCCGTCCATTGTGTGCGAATTGATCGCCGACGGGCGGCACGTTTCGCCCACGTTGATGCGGATGCTATACCATGCCAAAGGGCCAGACGGCATCCTGCTCGTCACCGACGCCACGGCCGGGGCGGGACTTGCCGAGGAGACGATATTCCAACTCGGGGAGATCGACTGCGTGGTGCGCGACGGGGTCGGACTCACCGCCGACGGCACCGCACTGGCCGGGAGCACGTCCTCTATGATTCACTTGGTGCGCACGCTCGTGCAGTCCGCCGGGGTGCCGCTGGTGGAGGCGTTGCGCATGGCGTCGTTGAACCCGGCCCGCGCGCTCAAGCTCCAGCGCAAAGGTATGCTCACGCCCGGCATGGACGCCGACTTGGTCCTGCTCAGTGACGATCTGGAAGTCATCGCCACCTTCGTCCAGGGGCGCCGGGTGCATCGGGTGTGAAATTTTGCGCGACTCATTTTGTTAAATTGCGATTGCGATGAACCTTCCCTCCCTCCGCCTGCAAATCGTCACCCCGGAGGCGCGCGTTTTCGAGGGCGAGGCGCATTTCGTGGAATTACCGGGAGTCGAGGGGCACCTGGGCATCTATCCGGGGCATGTCCGGCTGGTGACCGGATTGGGCGCCGGGGAAATCCGGGTCCATTCCGCCGAGGGTCTCGCCTCGTTCGTCGCCTTGGGCGGCTATGTGGAGATCGACCCCGAGCGGATGACCATTCTCGCGCTGTTTGCCTCCCCGGAAGAGGAGAAAATCCAAATTGAAGAAGCCATTCGCAGGGCAAAATCCGCGCTGGAAATGGCCGAGAACCAACCTCCAGAGCAGGTGCAAGACGACCTGGCCTGGCTGCGGATCGAGCTGGCACGCGGGAAGAAACGCCCCGTGATTTAGCCGCCAAAAGGCGCAAAAAACGCAAAAAGGAAAGATCGGGCGGTTGCCTGCCCTAAAAACCGAACTTTTGGGTTGCGCTCTGCCCGGAAGCCGGTATCTTCACTGTCCCTTTTCCGGCCATGAAAGCAGATATTCATCCTACCTATAATGAGACCACCATCACGTGCGCGTGTGGCAAGGTCTATCACACCCGTTCCACCCGCCGCGACATCAAGGTCGGCATTTGTGCAGCGTGCCATCCCTTCTTCACCGGGGAGCAGAAATTCGTCGATACGGCAGGCCGCATCGAGAAATTCGCCCGCCGTTACGGCACTGCCCGCCGCGCCTAGCGACATTTCGGACATTTTAAAGACGGTGACGCGCCCAGGTTGCGCGTCACCGTTTCTTTTTTGGTAAATTGATTTTATGGACTTCGCCCCGCTGATTCACAAAAAGACGGAACGCTTCCGCGAACTCGAAGCGGAAATCGCGGACGGGAGCGTTTTTGCCAATCCGCAGCATGCTCGTGCAGTCATGCAGGAGCATTCCCAACTCAAAGGACTGCTCACCGCGTGGGAGGTATTTGGCAAAACCCAGACGGAACTCACCGAAAGCCAGGCCCTTGCAAAAAGCGACGATGCCGAGATGGCCGAGATGGCTGCGGCGGAGCTTCCCGAACTGGAAAAACGCCTCGCGGATCTCGAACGCCAAATCCAAATTTCGCTGCTCCCGCCCGAACCGGGTGAAGACCGGGACGCCATTGTGGAGATCCGCGCCGGAACCGGTGGGGCTGAAGCGGCCCTGTTTGCCGCCGATCTTTTCCGGATGTACTCGCGGTATGCCGAAGCGACAGGCCTCAAGATTGAAATGATGGAATCGAGCACCTCGGAGTTGGGCGGGTTCCGCGAAGTCATTTTCCGCGCCTCGGGCGACGCCGTGTTCCGCAAGCTGCGTTACGAGAGCGGCGTGCACCGGGTCCAACGCGTCCCGGCCACCGAAGCCCAGGGACGCATTCACACCAGCACCGCCACCGTCGCTGTTTTGCCGGAAGCCGAGGAAGTCGATTTCGAGATCAAGCCGGAGGAACTCCGCATCGAGGTCTGCCGCGCGGGCGGTCCCGGCGGGCAGGGGGTCAACACGACCGACTCCGCCGTGCAGGTCATGCACCTTCCCACCGGCACCATCGTTCGCTGCCAGGACGGCCGAAGCCAGCAAAAGAACAAAGAGAAAGCCATCGGCATCCTGCGTTCCCGGTTGCTGGAAAAGAAGCA
>CAIYQA010000249.1 GCA_903928175.1 uncultured Spartobacteria bacterium
GCCCGCACCATCCGCATCCCGGTGCACATGATCGAGACGATCAACAAGCTCATGCGCGTGCAGAAGCAACTCGTCCAGGAATACGGCCGCGAGCCGAACCCGGAAGAGGTCGCCGAGGAAATCCAGCTTCCCGTCGAACGCGTCCGCGCCGTGCTCAAGATGGCGCAACAGCCCATCTCCTTGCAGTCCCCCGTGGGCGACAGCGACGACACCAGCTTCGGCGACTTCATCGAGGACAAGGGCGCTGAGAACCCGAGCGACATGACCGCGATCGTGCTCCTCAAGGAGAAGATCAAGGACGTGCTCGACACCCTCACCGAACGCGAACGGCAAGTGCTCGAACAGCGCTTCGGCCTGGTGGACGGCTACAGCCGCACGCTGGAGGAAGTGGGCCGCCAGTTCAAGGTCACCCGTGAACGCATTCGTCAGATCGAGGCCAAGGCCTTGCGCAAAATGCGGCATCCGACGCGGATTCGCCAGCTCGAGGGATTCCTCGAAGCCGACGCATACTAGGTTCGCTAGCCACTAGCTGGCAAAATCCCCCATGGTGCTTGTCATCCCAGAGCTTGCGAGGGACCTCTCCCTTGCTCTGCGAATGAGATTTCGATGAACCTTTCTGCCCCGGCCAAAATCAACCTCTCCCTCTCGATCCTCGGGAAACGACCCGACGGCTTTCACGAGATCGAGTCGCTCATGGTCCCGATTTCGCTGGCCGATACCCTCACGCTGGAGGCAAGCGAAGAACCAGGCATCGCGTTCACCTGTAGTGACGCCACGCTGCCCTGCGACGACTCCAACCTCGTGGTGCGCGCAGCCCGTCGATTCTTTGAGACAACGAAAATACCCTCAGCCATACGCATTCACCTCGCAAAAGCCATTCCCCACGGCGCTGGTCTGGGCGGCGGCAGCAGCGATGCGGCGACGACGCTCACCGGATTGAACCAACTCTTCGGCGCGCCCCTTGCTCCCGAGGCGCTTCACGCGCTGGCGGCAGAGATCGGCTCCGATGTCCCCTTCTTTCTTGCGGGCAGTGCGGCCATGTGCCGGGGACGCGGAGAAATCGTCGAGCCAACCCCCTTCCCACATCAACTGCCGCTTTTGCTCATCAAACCCGGCTTTGGCGTGCCGACTCCGTGGGCTTACAGCCGGTGGCGCGATGCGCTTGAAATCCCGGGCATTTCCTATGCGCCTCAGCTATTTTCCTGGGGGCGTCTTGTCAACGACTTGGAGCGCCCGGTGTTTGAGAAACACCTTTTTCTCGCGATCCTCAAACGCTGGCTCTTGGAGCAACCGGAGACCACCGGAGCGTTAATGTCCGGCTCAGGCTCCACCTGCTTTACCGTGCTGCGCGATGTGGCGGACGGCTCGGCGCTGGAAGCGCGGGCACGCGAGGCGTTTGGAGCGGCGTGGACCTGCCTCTGCCAGACACTATAAGTCCTATAGGACGCATGGGTCCTATAAGAATAGCCCGCTAGTGTTTGTCGTTTGTCGGCGCGCAGGCGTTGCAGCCGTCTTTGCCGATCTGCTTAAAGAAATCGTTCCCTTTATCATCGACGAGGATGAACGCCGGGAAATCGACCACTTCGATTTTCCAGATCGCTTCCATCCCGAGCTCGGGATATTCAAGCACTTCCACTTTCTTGATGTTCTCCTGCGCCAGCAACGCCGCTGGGCCGCCGATGGAGCCAAGGTAGAAGCCGCCGTGTTTCTTGCAGGCGTCGGTGACTTGCTGCGAGCGGTTCCCCTTGGCGATCATGACCATCGAACCGCCCAGGCTCTGGAATAGATCCACATAGCTGTCCATGCGGCCGGCCGTGGTCGGCCCGAACGAGCCCGACGGCATTCCCGTGGGCGTCTTGGCAGGGCCGGCATAATAGATGGGGTGTGCCTTGAGATAATCCGGCAACCCCTGGCCCGCGTCCACGCGCTCTTTCAATTTCGCATGCGCAATATCGCGCCCGACAATGATCGTGCCATCGAGGGAAAGCCGTGTGGCGACCGGGTATTTGGAAAGCGTGGCAAGGATTTCGCACATCGGCCGGTTGAGATCGATTTTGACGACTTCGCCTTCGGCGGCAGTGCGGTATTTTTCGGGGATAAACCGCGCGGGGTTCGTCTCAAGTTTCTCGATCCAGATGCCGTCCTTGTTGATCTTCGCCTTGATATTGCGGTCCGCGGAGCAGGAAACGCCCATGCCGACCGGGCACGATGCGCCGTGACGCGGCAATCGGACCACGCGCACATCCAGCGCAAAATATTTACCGCCGAATTGTGCGCCGAGGCCGAGTTGCTGGGCCTCCTTGAGAAGCGCGGCTTCGAGTTCCAGATCACGGAACGCCTGGCCCTGGTCGTTGCCTTGGGTGGGCAGGGCGTCGAGATATTTGACGCTGGCGAGCTTGACGGTCTTCAAACATGCCTCCGCGCTGGTGCCGCCAATGACGAACGCGATGTGATAAGGCGGGCACGCAGCGGTGCCGAGCGACTTCATTTTTTCCACCAGGAACGGAATCAGCGTCTTTGGGTTCAAGAGCGCCTTGGTTTCCTGGTAAAGATACGTTTTGTTGGCCGAGCCGCCACCTTTGGCAACGCACAGAAATTTGTATTCGCCGCCGGGCGTGGCCATGAGGTCGATTTGCGCCGGGAGATTGTTCCCGGTGTTTTTCTCCTCATACATGTCGAGCGCCACCGTTTGCGAATAGCGCAAATTTTCCTGCGTGTAGGTCTCGTAAACGCCTTTGCTGAGCATCTCGGCATCATCACAATCGGTCCAGACCCGCTGCCCCTTTTTGCCCACAATATTGGCGGTTCCGGTGTCCTGGCAAAACGGGAGAACGCCCTTGGCGGCAACTTCCGCATTGCGCAGCATGGTGAGGGCGACATAGCGGTCGTTCTCGCTCGCCTGCGGGTCGTCGAGGATCGCGGCCACCTGCGCGAGATGCGCGGGGCGCAGCAGAAATGCGCAATCGCGGAAAGCGGTGCGGGCGAGAGCCGCGAGCGCCTCGGGGGCTATCTTGAGAAGGGGTTGCCCCTCAAACTCGCCGAGCGAAACGCCCTCGCGGGTCAGAAGATAGTATTCGGTCTGATCTTTCCCGAGCGGGAACGGGTCCTGGTATTGAAAAGCGGTCGCCATAAGTAGAAACGCTATTCATAGCTCAGACCGGGGGGAAAGCTCAATACGCTTTGAGATTTTTTTCTGCTCTCCTCTTTTTCTGATCTCCTCGTCGTCCTCTTTGCCCTCGCTTTGCTCGTTACCAAGTTGAACTTGGTAACGCAAGTTCCCGCGAAGTTGCACTTCGCCATCCCCGTCGCGGAGAGAAACCAAAAAAGGCGCTCTGGGTTCACCAGAGCGCCTCAAATGGTTTGTTGATTCGTAACGGACTAAGCGGCAACCGCCACCGGGTCCACATTCACGCGACGGCCTTCGCGGTCGAAACGGACGGTGCCGTCGATCATCGCAAAGATCGTGTAATCCCGGCCGATGCCGACGCCGCGGCCCGGCAGGAACTTCGTCCCGCGCTGGCGGATGATGATGTTTCCAGCGACAACCGTCTGGCTGCCGAATTTTTTGACGCCCAAGCGCTTGCTAACGCTATCGCGCCCGTTCTTTACACTGCCTTGACCTTTCTTGTGAGCCATAAAATGTAGAAAAAATTAAGCGTTGATTGCGGTGATTTTGACCTTCGTCAGTTTCTGGCGATGGCCGACCGTGCGGTGGTAGCCCTTGCGACGGCGATACTTGAAAGCGATCACCTTGTCCCCCTTGGTTTGGGCGATCACTTCCGCTGAAACGGTAGCCCCCTTGAGGGCGCCCGCGTCGGACTTGATCTCCTCGCCATTGGCGTAGAAAAGAACGTCCGCGAAGCTGGTCTCGGTGCCTGGTTGGGCCTCAAGTTTCTCAACTTCGATCACATCGCCCGTGGCGACCTTGTACTGTTTGCCGCCGGTTTTTATAATTGCGTAAGCCATAATCGTCTCAAAAAGAAAGGCGGTGAAACTGCCACGCCTTGCCCCTCTTGACAAGGGCTTTCTCACAAAAATTCACCTTTTTCTCGGGCGAAAGCGAATCCTTCCTCCTCCAACGCCGCTCGGAAGGCCCGAAAATCCACCGGTTTACCCTCCCCATCCCACACTTCGCAGATGTGCACAGCCTCGATATCATCCGGTTCGGTCGGCGCGCCGAACACGTCCCGCAATCCCCGCCACGGCGCGTAATAAACCGCCGCCACCTCCAGCGCCTCCCCGGACTCGGGATGCGCCGTCTCAAACCAAAACATTGCTACAACAATTTCACCTTCCAGAGTTCCGTGCGCCAAATCCCGCCCTTCCAGCGCGCAGACGCCCCGGTTGCGGTCGCGTACGTGCCGATAAGCGCCTCGTATTGAGAGCGGCTCGGCGTACTCTGCGGCACCGTCACCGAAACCGCTTCCTTGCTCGCAAGGTAATCGAAATGTTCCCCGTTGGTTAGCACCTCGCTGACGGTGAACCCGAGCGGGTAGCTCCACGAAACCGGCACGATCTCCAGCAACTCCGGCGTCACTTCTTCATAACCAAAGCTCACCTCCACCCGCGCAGCCACGGTGCGGCTGAAAGCCTCCCGCTTGGTCACCCCGCCACCCCCCGCCGGATCGAACCCATAAAACAGCCCCGGAAATCGAAAGGCGTGCTGCTTGTGCTCCACATAGGCCGCCGGGAGCGCATCCAGGCTGGTGACGACCTGGATACTGCGCCATTTGTTGACCACGTTCAACTTGCGGTCCACAACGAGCGGCCCGTCCACCGGCAACGGCGCATCCGCAGCCACCATCCGGCGCGTGGTCGTGAGTGGCGTCCGCGTTTCTGGTTCCAGCGATTTCCCCGTCAGCACCGGCCATTCCACCGAGGTCGTCCGCTTGCGCGCCAATTGCGCATCCTTCGGTTCCACCACGCTCTCCAGCACGTTCAGACCGGAATCGGCAGGCGTCCCGGTGACGACATCCTGCATTCTCGTCACCGCCACCGCACCCCATGTATTGACGCGGAGCGCCTCGCCCACAAGCGCCTCTCCCGGCAGCTTGCGATACGTCCGGCGCATCGCGAGCGCCCCGTCGCGCCCCGCCACCGGCTCCTGCCAGACCAGACGGTGCTCGGGAGCCTTGGGATGCGGCGAACCATAGCCCGGGTCCAATTCGGAAACCCCGCTCACCGCCAACCCGGCGCGAACAGGCACCTCCTCCACCAATTCAAAATCGCAGGAATGCTGCGTCGGAAAACGAAACGGAAGATATTGGGAAGCCATAAAAATCATCTAAAGCGCGGTTCCATCGCAGTCGCCGGGCGCTCCCCAGCCAGACCCAGCAAAATCCGCAACGCACAAGTTGCCTGCCGCGCAATCTCCGGTTTGGCCCCCGCCGGCTGAAAATTCGGATGCGTTGAAAAACGACGCAGCGCCAGCGGCAACAGCACCGATTCCTCCCACCCTGCCGGGAGGAGCAGCATCACGCCGGGATCCCTGACGGCCCCGACATCCGCCGCCGTCACTACCGGACATCTCTCGGGATACAACGCGCGCACCCCGTGCGGAGCAAGCGCCCACAATTCCTGAAGCGCCCCGTTGATGCAGGTCACAATCTCCTCGAGATCGCCCCCACGCGCACCCGCTTGCGACAACGGACTCGTATTGGAAACGTCGCCCGGATCGAACGCCGTCACGCCGATATGCTTGGCCAGGCGCAAAGCCAATTGATGAATCGTTAAGCTCATAATCATTAAAGTTCCGTCAAATGCTGATGGCGTCCGCGCCGCTTCACCGGCTCCTGCGCGGCCTCCGTTTTCGTAAGCGAATCCGCAAACACATGCGGTTCGACCTGATCCTCCGGGAGCAGATTCCCCAACAGCGGCCAGATATTGGCCGCCTTGTGCACATCCACGCGTTCCGTGAGATAATCCTCAATACACCGGTAGGCGCGCACGTGCGAACGAGTGGGCCGGTTATAGCGGAAAACGTACGAACGCCCGCTCCAGCCGGATTGGACCAGATACTTGTGAAAGGCGCTTTCGCCTAAAATTTCGAGACAGAAAAACATATAGAAAAATTGCGAATTGGAAAAGGCCGAGCGGCCTTTGCTCTCGTTCCCAAATAGAATTGGGAACAAGAAGGGCAAGGGGCATTGCGGGGCGGGGACTCCCTTCCCCACCCCGCATTTTCCACCTCACCTCAAACAAACCGTGCCATCGGCTCGGCGTGCGAAGCCGCCACATGGTGTGGCAGCGCGGGCCGCGTGCAGCATCACGCCGCCTAGTTCATGGGAGCGTTGGCCACGCTGACCGCGTGCTCCACCAACACATAGCCGCGCGGCTGATTGCTCCCCGTGATCCCCGAGTCGCGGCGGACCTGCTGGCCGTAGATCGACTGGTAAGCCCAGCCCATCCGATGCCCGTAATCCGACGTATTCTGCACCAACTCGTGCCGCAGCGAACCGTACGCGCGCAACCCGGCACCCGCGCCCATGCACACGCTGTAGCCAATCGGCACGCCGTTTTTGTTCGCCTGGAGCACCACCGAGCCGGTCGGGTGAACGTCCGTGTTCTTCGCGGCATTCCACGCCACGCCGCCCAGCGTCGTCACACGAGCGCCGCTCGCCGCAGCGCCGAGGCGATTGGTGATCGTGATCTTATTGCCGTCGTTGGCCGAACCGGTGTAGCTGTAAAAGCCCCACTTGCCCTTGTCCGCGCCGCTCACGTTCACCACCACAAAATAGTAAGTGTTCGCGTCGTCGCTGGTCACGCTATCGGTTTCCAAATACCGGTACGGCGCACCGCTGAAGCATTCGAAATACTTGTTTGCAGCGCCCGAAGCGGCCCGTCCACCGCCAGTCACCGCAATCGCCGTCGTTCCCGCCACAATGGCATCGCCCAGGAGCGCCTTCGGCAGAAGCGGACTTCCAATCGGCCCCGGAGTATCGGCATCGACCACCTTGTGGTGCAGGATCGTTGAACCATTCCAGCGGGTGTAGCCGCCACGGAACAGCACGTTCTCATCCCCGCGCGTCCCGGCGCTCTGCTGCGCTTGCAACCAGCTCGAACTGTTCGCAAGCGGCGCGAGCGAATCCTCCGTCGCCAGGAACAGATACTCGAACACCTTGGAATAACCCGTCGCCATGATGTTGACCGGGCGCGCGCCAATCGACGTCGCAATCGCGTTGGACTGCGCAATGAGGCCGGTGGAAAGCGCGTCTTCCGCAGTCAAATCGTCCCGGGTCGCCTTGTTGTTCGGGCGGATGGTATTGAGCCCCACGCCCGACGTGATGAATTTCATCAGCAAATCGCGCTGGCGCTTGCGACCAAGCCACTTGGCCACGAGCGGCGCGGCGGCGGCCTCGATGCTCCGGCCCGCAGCCAGGAACTCGATGTCTTTCTTCGTCAGCCCCACCGCGTGCCGGATAAAATCCACCTGGCACGAGTAACTCCCGATGGTGAGCGCCTCTTCATTTCCTTCGAGCACCTCGTCGCCATGGACGCCGTCGCCACCGAGCGAAGCGATCGTATTGAAAAATACTTTGTCCCCGCCGCCCTTGGAGAGATCGGTCTTGATCCAGACCGGGCGATCCGAATTCTCATCCCCCTCCAGCAGCGAAAAGAGGTCCTCCTCCTCCACGGCCAGATCGATGAACCGTGAAAAAAGTTGACCGACATTACTTGCGGCAACCGCCCGGTACGTTTCCAACCCGGTCGCAGTGATATGATTTCTAGTAGGCATATATCCTTTGTCTTTGTTTGGTTGTTCATTCACCGGACGAATGCCCGGCGTTGGTTAAAAAAATGATTCTCCTCTGCTCAGGACTTCACCACGAAGAGCCCAGAGAACACGAAGGAAGGAAAAGAATTTTGCACAAGCACTTCAGGCATTCTGATTGAGATCATTTCATTCTTGCTCCGGCCTTCGTGTTCTTCGTGTCCTCTGTGGTGAACTCCGCTACCGCTTCAACAGCGCCTCAAAAGGCGTGCCGATCTCGCGCATCAACTCCAGCATCTCCCCCGTCGATTTCGCCCCCGACACCCGCCGTTCCAGCGTCGTCACCGGCGATTCCACCGGCGCGCCTCCCGTCGGCATCGGGCGCACACTCCGGCGTGGCGGCGGCGTCGCAGGCTTTGCGGGAACAGTCGGCGCTTCCGCAACCGCCGCGCGTTTGGAATATCCGAGCACCCGCGCCATGCGACGTGCAATTTTGAGTTCCGCCTGGGGATCGCTCGCCAGCGGACTGTTCGCATCCAGCAAATAAGCCATCTCTTCCTGGCACGCCTCGTAGAGCTCCGTCCCCTCCGTCAGCGCCTCCGGAAAATCCCGCGCCACCGACTCATGCGCCTGCTTGCGCTCCACGGCTTCAGCCGCCGCGTCTGCCGCGACTGCCGGGGCTGGTTCGGGCTCCACCGCATCAGCAACGGGTTCCTCCTCCACCACAAGTCCCTCCGGCTCCTCCTCGTTCTCCCCCATGCGTTCGAGAAGCTCCGATTTCTCGCGTTCCTTCTCACTTCCCGCACCCGCGACGGGTGCGGCCTGCATTGATTCCACGGCCTCTGGGGCCAGTTCGGGTTCCATTCCCGCCACCATTCGCAACCGCCTGCGAAATCCGCAAGCACAGGCAGCGCGAAGCGCGTTAAATTCCGATTACATTAACACCGGGCTTCAGCCCGGTGAAACCACAAGCAAGCGGAAGAGCCGTTTCAACGGCTTCCCCTGGCATCTACCTACCTCACCTTGAATTTCACCTGGCGCGAAAGCAGCCACCTCACCCCAAACATATCCACCGTTGCTTTAATAGCCCGGTTGCCCAGTCCATACTTGCTCACACCAGCCGTCCGCGGCCGGTGATTCACCGGAATCTCCACGATGCGATACCCCGCGCCCTTCACCAGCGCCGGGATGAACCGGTGCATGCCGTAGAAGAGCACCAGCGCGTCGCGGCATTCGCGGCGCATCGCCTTGAGCGTGCAACCCGTGTCGCGCACGCCGTCTTTCGTAAACCGGCTCCGGACAAAATTTGCCACGCGACTCGTGATCTGTTTCACCACCGTGTCCTTGCGCTTGGCGCGGTAGCCGCACACCAAATCCGCCCCCTTCTCGATCTCCGCGAGCAACAGGGGAATATCCGCCGGATCATTTTGCAGATCTCCATCGAGCAGCGCAATCACCTCGCCGCGCGCCGCGTGAATCCCCGCGTACATCGCCGCGCTCTGCCCCGCGTTTTTCTCAAACACCAGGAGATGCACCTCGGGCCGGGTTTCCACCCGCTGCACCGTCTCGTCCTTCGAGCCGTCGTCCACAAACACGATCTCGTAATTGAGCCCCTTTAACGCGGCGTGCAGCTCGCGCTGGAGGGTTTCCATATTGTCCTGCTCGTTGAAAAGCGGGATCACTACCGATACGGCGGGCGTGGTTTGGTTCATAAAGGTAAGCTCTGGTACTTATGGCAGGCAAAGACCCAAATCAAGCGCAATGGCAGCCCCCGGCGTTCTTCCTGCCAGGCCGCCACCAATTCCACCTTCTCAAACCCTTTTTTGATGGCCGTGGGTGGCCGGTCGGGCCGATCCGAGATAAACAAAGCGTCCCGCCCTTGAAATAGGCTGATTCCCCAATCCTCGCTTGCGTATTCTTCCATCGGCAGCGTGGGATCGATCTCCAACATCGCGCGAATCAAGCCGCGCCGCAGTTCCGCCATCTTCTCCGCGTCCGGTTTTGCGGAAGCCGACGCATCCAGTTCCTTGAGCGCTGTCTCCAGCGCCTCACGCTTTGTCGCATCCTCCACCTTGGGCAACATCGCACGGGCTATCTCGGGCGGTTCCGTCATCTCGTCATAACGTCCCCAGAACGAATATTGATTCTCAATCGCCTGCGACTCCGGGATGTAAACCGGCGGATGCCCCGGCCCGTCCATCCGTTTCTCGGGCAGGTAAAAAGACAAGCTCGATGCCGTCTGGTATTTGTTGGCGATCAAGAAAATCGGCCTGCCCGTCTCCTTCTCCATCTTGTGCCGCAGATCGTCCACTGCGATTGCCGCCGTCTCCCAACCGCGCAACCGCCCGCTGGGATCATATTTGTAGGGCCAGTCAATCCCGAGCCGCCGCACCGCATCGACATCCACTAACAAGAGGCTCACCGCCAGCCCAAGCCCGAGCGCCGCCACCGCAAACCGGCGCGCCCCCAAGCTCCGCCGCGCCCCCTCGTGCCAGAACGCCACCGCTAAAATCCCCAGGCTCACAAACGCCGGAGCCGTCCAATTCGCCTCGCCGGATTTCTTGATCGAGAGCACGCAATACATCACAAGCAGCGGCAATCCGAAAAGCGCAAGAAACTTGCACCGGAAATCTTCCCACTCCTCGCGGCATCCCCGCCAAAGCGCCCACAATATTCCGGCGAAAATCAGCGGCGAATAAACCCCGAAATGCAGTCCCACAAACGCCAGCAACTCTTCGGGATGAAATGCGGGGCCGCTATCCAGCCCTCCCCGATTGCGTAAATGCTCCACTGTGATCCAGTCGTGATGCGCATTCCAGACCACCGGCGGGATAACCCCGAGCAAAAACACCCCCAGCATTACCCAAAATCCCGGGCGCGCGAACTCCCGTCGGTATTGCGCCGTCAACCCCAGCACCAACACCACCGAGAGCAATTCCATCGCGTTCGTGTACTTCGACAAAAAACCCAGGCCCATGCACAACCCTGCCAGCGGCCAGTAACCCGAAAATTTCGGGGATCGCTCCAGCGCCAGCCAGAACGCCCAGAGCGCAGTCGCCCAAAAGAAAATCGAGAGCGCGTCAATCGTCATCAACAGCGCACCCGCATTGAAGATCGGCGTGAAATTGATCATCAACACCGCCCACATCGCCACGGATTCCCCATACAAACGCCGCGCCAGGCCAAAAATGCACAGGCTTGTCCCCAGCGCGAGAAACGGGCTCAACAACCGCACCCCCATCTCCGTCGAGCCCAAAAGCGCCGTTCCAGCCCGGATCGCAAGCGCCATCCCTGGGCCTTTCGAATAATACGCCCAGTCCAGCCTCTGCGACCATTGGTAATAATAAGCCTCGTCCGGCGAAAGCTCCATCCGCCCCCCCAGAAAAAGGCGCGCCCCCGTCAGAACCAGCAAAAAGAAAAGCAGCCAGCGGTTCATAAGCCTCGTTCCTCTGCTACACAGTTCTCAAGCAGGCTGGGGTGACGCCGGTACAGCCCCGGTGCCAAACTTCCTCCCCAACGCCTCCAAATCCCCTCCGCCGTGGCGACCCCCAGCACCCCCAAGCCCGTCCCGAGGAATGCCGAAGCCAGCACATCGCTTGGCCAATGTGATCCAGTATAAATCCTCGAATAGCCTACCGCCGTCGCTACCAAAAAATAAATCCACCCGCGCCGCCGGTAAAAAAGAGTCAATACCGCCGCTGCCGCAAAATTATCCGCCGTATGTCCCGACGGGAACGAGCGCCCCGTAAGGATTGCCCCTCTTTCGGGTTGTGAAATCCTCACCACCGGCGGCTGCAAAATCGCCAAAAAACGGGGTTTCATCTTCTTCAGATCGACCACCCGAACTGGTTCCACCTGGTTGGGACGAGGTCGGCCCACCCAATGTTTGAGCCCGTTGACAAACACCCCGTCTGTAAACCCAACCACCACCAGCAACACGAGCACCATTGCGCGCGATTTGAAGCAACCGGCCACAGCGATCCCTGCGATCACAACAAGCAGAAGCGGTATCCAGAAATCAAAACTGGACAACACCGCCATCCACCGGTCGAGCCCGGGACTCGTCCACACGGTATTTACTAATGAAAAAAGGGTTTGATCCATGCCCGACAAGGAGGAAACTGGCAACATTATGGCCTCTCTAAAACAAGTAAAGTCGGGAATCGCCGGGTTCGTCCTCATTGCGTTGCTTCTTTCCCTGGCGAACGGCTCCAACGCTGCCGAAACCCCCACCGCCCGCGAACTCCTGGCCTTGGTGCGCGCCAACCAAGCCTCGCAAGAGCGTGACCTCAACGGGAAATTGCGCATGTCCACCAGCGAGGAAAAAATCGTGATTCCCTTCCGCCTTTATCTGCGAGGCGACGCCATAACCTACCAATTCACCGACAAACCCGAAGCACTCATCCTGCATCTCGGCGAAAAAACCTCCCGCCTCGATCGCTCCACCGGCAGCGGCAAAACCGAAAAAATCACCGGGGCAAAACTGGACGCCCCCGTTCGAGGCACCGACATCAGCTACGAAGACCTCGCCCTGAAATTCCTCTACTGGAACAACGCCATTGTCGAAAAAGAAAAACAAACGCTCATGACGCGCTCCTGCTGGATCGTCCGGGCCGTCCCCTCCGACAAAGGCGAATCCCAGTATGACATGGTGCGCCTTTGGATTGAGTCCACAGGCGGCCTTCTCCAGGCTGAATGCTACAGCAGCGGCAAACTCATCCGTCGCTTCTCGGTGCGCAACGTCCAAAGTGCCCACGGCACCGGCGGCTAAATTCTGAAATCCATGAGCATCCAGCGCATGGACGAGCGCGGCAAAGACCACTACCCCACCTACCTCGAAGTGCAGCAGCAGTGAGCTTGCTCATCCTGCGATCAGCAATAAAAAGCTGCGATCGCCTCCACCACCGCGTGAATTTGTTCCGGCGTCAACTCGGGGAAAATCGGCAGTGCGAGGGTCTCCTGCGCGGCGCGTTCCGCTTCGGGAAAATCGCCCTGCTTGTAGCCCAGATACGCAAAACATTCCTGCAAATGCAGCGGCAGCGGGTAGTAAATCGCGTGGCCGATTTGCGCCTTGGCAAGGTGTTCGCACAACGCATCGCGGCGTGGCGCGCGAATAATGAACTGATTGAATATATGCTGGTTGGCAAGTCCGCTCGCGGCATAAGGCTCCGTCGGCAGCGTTAAAACCTTGTCCAGCCCCGTCCGGGCAAACTCCGCGCGATACAATGCCGCGTTGGTCCGGCGCATGGCCGACCAGGAATCCAGATGCGGCAACTTGATCGAAAGCACCGCCGCCTGCAAAGCGTCGAGCCGGAAATTTCCGCCAATCATCTTGTGGTAATACCGCCTCTCGCCGCCGTGATTGCGCAGCGCCCGCAACTTCTCCGCCATCCCGGCATCTTTGCAAACCACCATCCCTGCATCGCCAAACGCCCCGAGATTCTTCGACGGGAAAAAACTGTAGCAACCAAAGTCGCCCATCGCCCCGGCGTGCCCCGTGCCATTGCGCAAAGGGTAATCCGCGCCAAGCGCTTGGGCGGAGTCTTCGATAGCGGGGAGTCCATATCGCGCGGCCAATTCCAGAATCTCGTCCATCGCGCAACACAGCCCATACAAGTGAACCGGCATGAGCGCACGGATCGTCTGACCGGCATGGCTCACAAGCTTGCCCTCGGCGTTCGTGCGGCAACCCTCCAGGTAGCGGCGCAGCGCGGGCACGGAGAGATTGTAGGTCTGCGGATCGATGTCGATAAACACGGCTGCCGCCCCCACACGGGCAATGCTCCCAGCCGTTGCAAAAAATGTATATGGCGTGGTGATAACCGCGTCCCCGGGTCCAATTCCAAGGCCCATCAACGCGATGAGCAGCGCATCCGTGCCGGAACTCACGCCGATCGCATGCGCCGCACCCGTATATTCACAAACCGCGCGCTCAAACGCCTCCACCTTCGGCCCCATAATGAAGATTTGGGAATCCATGATTTGATCGACCTCCGCGCGAATCTGATCACGGAGTGTCTGATACTGGAGCTTGAGGTCGAGAAGAGGCACTTGCATAAGCAGGCAAGTTTGTCAGCGAACCGGGCAGGAATGCGAGCAGAAAGACAACGAACCCGTTATGCGAAACCACACAGCGAGATTCGGGCTCTCGGTTAAACGCAAAGAATCGTCAGCTTCTTCGGGCCGTGAGCCCCCAGCACCAGGATGCGCTCGATGTCCCCCGTGCGGCTTGGGCCGGTGATGAACGAAATGAGACTGGGATAGCCGGAAGCGTATTTGGTTTTGAGCAACGCGAACGCACTCGGCAAATCCGCAATCAATTGCTCGCGCCGGGCGAGAACGACATGGTGCGGAGGCAGCACTGAAAGAGCACGCCCTCCGGCGCTTTGGCTCGTCACAAGCACGCTGCCGGTTTGGGCAATCAGGGCGTCACAAGCGCTGATCCCCACATCGCACGACTCCATATCCCGAGCCTCATATCCGTTGTCGGTGCGCACCATCGGCAATCCCAAGGCGGCGCAGGCATCATCGGTCAACTCATGCGAATGGGTCGCCACCTTCTTCCAGCCTTCGGCGGCTGCGATCTCGCGCAGCTTCGCCACCAACTCCTCCTGAGAATCGAGCAATAAAAAGTCTGCTTTCAATTCCGTGGCATTGGTCCGGAACAAGGCGATTTGTTCTTCAAAAGTCACTCCGACGCGCGGCAACCATTCAGGAATATGGGCGGCAGCATCGCACTCCGAGACAGGGTGCGACGGTTCGCCGTGATGCGCGCCGGGGATGGGCGCAGGGAGGCTCAATGCTTCACGGATTCTTCCCAGGATATTTTCGCGTTCGTTCATTTTCGGGTTTGCCACCATTCGCGGAAAGTTTGGGGAGCAACTTTGGGGAGTTCGCGCGACCGGGTCCACGCACGAACCGGATCGATCCCCGTATTCTTAATCAGCGGATGGAACACCTGTCCGATGCGGCCGAGTTTCATACCCAGCGAAAAAAGCCCCGCGTGGTTGAAAAGGAACGCCAGAGCTTGAAAAAGCGGTTTCTCCCACCAGACCGGCTTTTGCGCGATGGCATTGCGCCGGGATTGCAGCAGATGGTGGTGCAAGTCGATTTTCACCGGGCAAGTCTGCGTGCACGCTCCGCAAAGCGAGGAAGCGAAACTCAGGTGCTTCCATTGCTGAAGCCCGCGTAAATGGGGAGTGATCACAGCCCCGATGGGGCCCTGGTAAGTCGCTCCGTAAGCATGCCCGCCGATGTTCTTGTAAATCGGGCAGACGTTCAGGCATCCGCCACACCGGATACAATGAAGGGCATCCCGCTGTTCGGCATCCGCCAGCAACTGCGTCCGATTATTGTCCAGCAGGACCACGTGAAATGCCTCGGGACCGTCCGCTTCGCCCGGTTGCCGCGGTCCGCCATACATGGTGTTGTAGCCTGTCATCACCTGGCCCGCCCCTGCTGTTGCAAGCATCGGGAGAAACAAGGCAAGGTCTTCAAGCTTCGGCAAAATTTTTTCAATCCCCATCAGCGCAATGTGAACCTTGGGCAGCGCACAAGTAAGCCGCGCATTGCCTTCGTTTTCGGTGATGGAGATCATCCCGGTCTCCGCGATGCCGAAATTCGCGCCGCTGATGCCGATATCCGCCGTAATGTATTTGTCGCGCAACACCCGGCGGGCAATCATCGTCAACTCCTCGGGACTATCGGTGGGTGCGGTGCCGAGTTCTTTGGAAAACAGATCGCTGATTTCGCCCCGCGTGAGGTGCATCGCAGGAAACACAAAATGGTAAGGGGCTTCGTGCCGGAGTTGGACGATATATTCGCCAAGGTCCGACTCGACCACTTCAAATCCCGCTTTTTCCAAAGCATCGTTGAGGTGGATTTCCTCGCCGGTCATCACCTTGGATTTGATGATGGAATGGGCTTTGCGCTCCTGGATGATCCCGATAATGATCTCGCGCGCCTGCGCAGCGTTGCTGGCCCAGTGGACCTGCGTGCCGCGCGCTTCGAGGTTCCGCGCGAACTCAACCAGATGAGTGTCCAGATGATTGACCGCATCCCACTTTATTTCCGCCGCACTCTGCCGCGCCGATTGCCAATTCTGGAATCGCGACACTTTGTCATCGCGCACGACCTCGTATTTTTTGAGCGCCGTGCGGATCAAGGCGCGATGCCGCAGGTCCGCAGTAAGTGCGGTGGCGTTTTTCTTAAATTGGGAAGCGGCAGGAGTCATGCTCACGAGTGTGGTAGCTGGCGGTGATTGAGCACCTCGGCCAGATGAATGGTGCGCAGCGGTTTCCCCTGACGATCAAGCAGACCCTGAATGTGCATGAGACAACTCGAATCGTTGGACACAATATATTCCGCTCCCGTCTCAAGCGCGGAGCCGTATTTATTTTCGCCCATCGCCGTGGAGATCATCGGGAATTTCGCCGAGAAGGTTCCGCCAAATCCGCAACAACTTTCCGCCTCCCCCATCTCGACCAACTCAAGCCCGCGAACGTGCGCCAGCAATTTTCGCGGCTGTTGCTTGATGCCAAGTTCGCGCAGGCCGTGGCAGCCGTCATGAAAAGTCACTTTATGCGGAAACTGCGCGCCAAGATCACCGACACCCAGCTTTGTGACCAGGAAATCGGAGAACTCATACACTTTGGCCGAGAGGCTACGGGCGGCTTCCTCATATTCGGTGCCCGCGAAAAGTTCCGGGTAGAAATTCTTGATCATCGCGCCGCACGAGCCCGAGACGATCACCACGACTTCCGTATCCTTGAGACGCTCCAAGACTTTGATCGCCGTGGTGCGGGATTCCTCCCAATACCCGGAGTTAAACGCCGGTTGCCCGCAACAGGTGAGCTCTTTTGGGTAATCGATCGTGTGCCCCAGGCGCTCCAGAATTTCGACCGCACTCGCCCCGGCTTTTGGGAAACAAGCATCAATGAAACAGGGGATGAACAGCGTGATTTTCACAGTGTGCAGGGGGATTACATCGAGGGGAATGCTTCCGTCAATTCCTGAATGACCGCGTCGGACATCGGGGTGACTGCGCCGAGGCTGCGGCTACGGAGAATGGCGGCCGCCGTGGCCTCAAGCACTTCCAGCCGGTCAAAGGCGTCGAGCACGGAACGGCTCGCGACAAGAACACCGTTGTTTTCAAGCAAAGCGACAGGATTTTTAGGTCCAATGAAGGATGAGATCGTCTGGAGATCAGCATATTGCTGATCAAACGGGATGGTGCTCACATCCTTCAAAAACAAGTAGCTCTCCGGAATGGTGCGGGTGTCAAACGGCGATTCGCTCGCGCAAAACGCGGCGGCATGGACCGGCAGCGCGTTCACGATGGCGTGGATTTCGGGATGCGCCTCGTAGATGGCGCGATGGAGTCCCACCGCCCGGCTGGGGGTCTGGCCCGCAGCGCGCGTGCCGTTGCGAACCACCACGAGGTCTGCAAGATCCAGATCACGCCGATCCACATTATAGGGCGTTATGAGAAAACTGTCGGAATCGATCCGCGCCGAAAAGCTCCCCTTGGTGCTGGTCATCAACCGGTGGGCATGGGAGCGGTGCACGAAATCGCAAATCGCCTTGCGCAATTCCCGTTCGCGGACGGTCGCAGGCTCCGGTTGGTGCTCGGGCAAGATGTTGCGCGGCTGGCTGGAAAGGGCGATCTGTTCATCGTCCAAATAATGCACTTTCCCCAAAATGCAGGCGTTGATGATTGTCTCCGCTGCAAACTCAAGGCTCTCCAGGCGTTGATAGGCAACGGTCAAATCCTTCGCCCCCACCACAACCCCGTGATTTTCAAGTATTACGCAATAGGGTTCGTCCGGAGCGGCAAACTCCGCGGCAATATTCTCGCCCAGTTTCTGACTACCCGGCAGCGCATAAGGCGCAAGGCCCGGTTTGCCGCACACGTTCCAAGCTTCCGGAAAGATCCGCGTGTTGGGCACCTGCCCGCAAATGCTGAAGCTGACGAGCGCACACGGATGGGCGTGGATGATCGCATCAATATCCGGGCGGGCTTTGTAGATGCTCAGGTGGAACGGGTATTCCGACGAAGGCGGGTGGTTGCCCTCCAGCGATCCGTCCGGGGAAATCCGAACGATATCCTGCTGGCGCAGGTTGCCTTTATCGACGCGGGCCGGGGTGATCCAGACATCCCCATTTTCATCGCGGATGGAAATGTTCCCCCCCGAGGTGGTGGTCATGCCATGACCGTAGATGCGCGCCATAATCGCGACGATCTGGTCGCGAGGGTGGAGAAGGGAAAATGTCATTAGTCGAGATTGAACTGCGAAAAGCGCTCAAAGGCTATGGCCCATGATTCGCTTCCCTGCGGCTGGTAAGAAGTGATTTCGAATGACTCGCGAACCGTTTTGCGCAGAGCTTCCAAAGAATCGATATGCCCCAAGGCAAGAGCCTGAATCAGGATGTTGCCGCAAGCGGTTGCTTCCACTGGGCCCGTAAACACAGGCCGTCCGGTTCCGTTGGCTGCATATTGGTTGAGCAGCGAACTCTTGCCGCCGCCGCCGACAATGTGCAGGCGGGTAATCGTTCGTCCGGTGAGATGCTCGATTTGCGCCAGCATCTGCCGATAAGAGAGGGCGAGGCTTTCAAAAATACAGCGGGTCACCTGGCCCGGCGTTTCCGGCGCCGGTTGGCCCGTTTCGCGGCAGTAGGCGGCGATCTTCGCGGGCATATTGTCGGGCTTCAGGAAACGCTCCGCATTCGGATTGATCAGCGAGCGGAACGGCTCGGCGGCTTCCGCCTGGCGGTCCAGATCATCAAAGCTCAATGTCATCCCCTGCCGAATCCAATCGCGCCGCGATTCCTGCAACAGCCACAGCCCGACGATGTTTTTCAGAAACCGCGTGGTCCCACCGTAGCCGGATTCGTTGGTGAAATTATAGCAGCACACCTCCTCGTTGATGAGCGGAGCCGGAAGTTCCACACCAACCAACGACCAGGTTCCCGAACTCAGGTATGCCCAGCCCTCGCCCTCCGCCGGAACAGCGGTCACGGCTGCGCCGGTATCATGCGAACAACTCGCCACCACGGGGATTTCGTTAAGACCCGTTTCCTCTTGGATCGCAGGGAGCAGTTTCCCGATCGGAGTGCCTGACGGGACAATCTGCGGGAAAATCCGCTCCGGTAAATTGCAGGCGGCAATCAACTCTTTGGACCAGCCCCGGGTTTTCGGATTATAAATTTGCGTCGTGCTGGCCAAGCTCTCCTCGGCGCATGCCACCCCACTAAAAAGATAATTCAGGTAATCCGCGATATTGAGAAAACGGTCGGCGATGGAAAGCAAATCCGGGTTCCGCTCCACATCGTCGATCAACTGAAAGAGCGTGTTAAACGGCATGAACTGAATCCCTGTCTGCTCGAAAATCTTCGCATCCCCCACCCTTTGGCGCGTGGCCGCATAGGGGGCATCAGTGCGCGCATCCCGGTAATGCCAAGGCAAGGCAAGCAGAGGCTGGCGTTGGTTGAAGAGGGCGTAATCGACCCCCCACGTATCCACGCTCATGCTCTCCGCGCCCACTTTCTTTTCGGCAACTTTGCGCAGACCCGTTTTAAGCTCCTCAAAAATGCGCAGGATATTCCAGCGCAACGATCCATTGATTTTGGAAGCTCCGTTAGGGAAACGATGCACCTCTTCGAGGGTGATCTTCCCTTCCCGAAGCGTGCCAAAAATCACCCGGCCACTATCTGCACCCAAATCGCACGCGATGTAGTGATGTTCGCTCATGGCCGGTTGCAGCGATTGCTCTATTTGACTTTTGCGCGGGTATCTTTGAGGGCCTTGGCGGAAGCTTGCAGCCCTTGCAATTCCTTGGGCCAAAGCTCCACTTCGACATGCTGGATCACCCCCGTGCGGCCCACGACCGTCGGAACGCTGATGGAAATATCACGAATGCCATACGCGCCTTTGATATGGCTTGAAACAGGCAGGATGCGGCGTCCGTCCAACGCGATCGTGTCGATGACTTCGCGGATGGACACACCGACGGCGTAACCCGCGCCGCCTTTACGGGAGATCACTTCCGCGCCGCTCTTCTGCGTGCGCTCAAAAAGCTGATTCTGGAACATCGGGGTGATGCCCGGGAATTTCAGCAGCGGAAAACCGTCCACCGTTGCGGAGGACCAGATCGGCACCATCGTGTCGCCGTGTTCACCCAAAATCATGGCGCGCACTTGCGAAGGAGCGAGCTTGAGGGTGCTGGCGATGAGGGAACAGAAGCGGCTCGTATCAAGCAAAGTGCCGAGTCCGAGCACTTGGTTGATGGGCAACCCGAGTTGCTCCACGGCGAGTTGGGTGAGGATGTCCACCGGATTGGAAACCACGAGAATGATCGCCTCGCGTTTCATCCCTGCCGCTTTGACGCTTTCCAGAATGCCGTTAAAGAGGGTGACGTTGCGGTTGATCAGATCCAGACGGGATTCGTCCGGCTTGCGGCGCAGACCGGCGGTGATGCAGATCACGTCGGCAGTTGCGCAATCGGCATAAGTGCCCGCGTAAATATTCTGGTCGGCGCAGAAAGCCGCGCCATGGAGGAGGTCGAGCGCTTCGCCTTCCGCCGCCGCCTGATTGGCGTCGAGCATGACGATCTCTTTGACCACCCCGGAACATTGAAGGGCAAATGCCGCGCAGGATCCCACGCGTCCGCCACCGCCGATGATAACAACTTTCATAGGAATTATTTGGAGAGGTTTTTGACGATTTCGTCGGTCAATTTTTGAACGAGCGCTTCCATTTCCGCTGGAGCCGCCTCGACATTCGACTGCGGGTTCCACGGCGTCACGGGCGAGGAGCAGCCATGCTGTCCGCAAACCTCGGCCCAAGGATCGACCTCGGCGAGTTGCGCGGGCTTCAAGTCATAGCGATCGTCGGGCAGACCGATGCTCTGCTTGATCTTCATCAAGTCGCTCATTCCGTCCGCTGGAATGGCCGTGCCACCGGGCAGCGACTGCGCGTGAATGATCGTGCGGCAATAAGCATCGGTGATCTCCATTTTGAAATAGGCGTCCTCGACGGATTTACCCCAAGTGATCACGCCGTGGTTGCCCATGATGATCGACTGGTGTTTGGGGGCGCGTTTGAAAATTTCGTCGGCCATTTCGGGGCTGCCGGGCGTCATGTAAGGAGCGTAGGCCACAGTGCCGACGAACACTTCCAACTCAGGAATCAAGCGGGGCGGCGGCTGCATCCCCTTCACGGCGAATGCGCCTGCGTAGCACGGATGCGCGTGGCAGACAGAGAACGCCTCGGGAGTGCTCTTGTAGATGGCCGCGTGGCTGAGGAATTCGCTCGTGCGTTTCCAAGTTCCGGCGAGTTGCTTGCCGTTGCCGTCGACCATGCAAAGCATGTCGGGCGTCATGAACCCTTTGCTCACGCCGGTGGGCGTGCAGATATAGCGATCGGCTCCGAGGCGGCAGGAGATGTTGCCGCCGTTGCCGTCGCAGTATTCGCGCATCCAGATGCGGCGTCCGATATCGCAGATTTGCTGCTTGAGCTTCGTCGCTTCGGCACTGTTCCAGAGCTTCTCGTCATCGGGAGTTCCGGAGGAAGCGGCTCCGCCGGAAACCGGGGCGGCAGCAGGAGCCGCAGCGCCCTCGTCAAAAACGAGCTTCACGTCGGCTTCGGTGAAGATGTCTTTCGCGCCAGGGGTCAGGCGGGTGTCGCGGTTGTACCGGAATTCTTTTGCGCCGGTTTTGACGAACGCTTCAGCTTCTTTTTGGGCGAATAGTTTCATGGTTGTTGATGATAAAAATGGGCGTCGATGAGCGCTGCACAGTAGGCATCGACAGGGGTTGGTTTCTGAAAGGGGCAGGCGGCTTCGGCGCCTTCGCTGATGGCGATCCGGTCGCCAACGCCCCCACCGAGTTGATCGAAAACGACAATGGAGGGATCGAACACTTCCTTGCCTTCAAAGGTTTCGCGTTTCCAAGGCAAGGTGAGGAGCAGCCGTTCGCCGAAGAATTTTGGGTTCTTCACCGAAAGCGTGACACGGCCGATAACGGTTCCCATTCTCATGATTGGGAAACTCCTTTCGGGTCGATGATGCCGCAGACAGCCCAACGCGCGGGGCTCGACGGATCGTGCAACATCAAGCGCGCTTCGCTGCCGTCGCTGGTGATCAGCACGCGCTGGCCGATTGCTGCGCCGAGGGTATCAATCACGATTTGCGGAGCCACGTCCGGGCTTTCGGGAACCGCAATCAAAAGGCGCTGCCCCTCGAAGCTTTTGTGCTTCACGGTGGAGGTGGCGTAGCCTTGGATGATCGCGGTTCGCATTGAGGAAAATGATGAATTAGGAATGATGAATTATGAAACGCTTCGCAGACTCGGGCGCTCTATTAAACGCAAAGGTTTGTCTTGGTTGGCAGATAAAGTTCCGACGCAGTTTGGGTCGGCAAACAAATGGAGCATCGCCCGTGCGTCAGCGTTTCATCATTCATAATTCATCCCTCATAATTAAAACATGTTGAGGCTCTCCACCATGACGCACCTGCGGGAGCGGGTGAAGGTCATGGGCGTGGTGACGCCTTCGCCGGTCGGCGTGGCGATGCTGAAGCTCAAAAAGCCTTCGCCGCCGAGCCCGAGGCCGGTCATCGACGGGCCGTTCTTGATGAAGAGCGTCGTGTCGATTTCCTGCGCCATCTTGGTCAGGTTGCGAATGTTCTGCGAATGCATGATGCCGGTGTGCCGGTAACCGTGCTCGGTGCGGATGGCAGCCGCGATGGCAGCGTCGGCGTCGGGTACGCGGACGATGGGGAGGAAAGGCATCATCTGCTCTTCCTGAACAAAGAGGTGCTCCTCGGTGGTCTCGCCGAAGAGGAGCATTACGGAATCAGGCAAATCCAAACCCACCGCTTTGGCGAGCACGTTGGCGTTCTTGCCGATGAATTCCTTGGCCGCATGGGCGTGAGCGCAGCCGCCGCCCTGGCCGGGCGTCACGGTAAAGGCGACCTTTGTGAGCGCTTCGATCTGTGCCGGATTGAGTTGTACCGCGCCTGCTTTACGCATCGACTCCATGAATTTATCGGCCACTGAGGTGACGACGAACACTTGCTTCTCGCCGATGCAGAGCAGGTTATTGTCGAAGGATGCACCTTCAATAATACAGCGTGCGGCGCGGTCGAGGTCGGCGGTTTCGTCCACGACGACCGGGGGATTGCCGGGCCCGGCGCATACAGCACGCTTGCCGCTGGCCATTGCCGCCTTGACGACGGCAGGGCCGCCTGTCACGCAAAGGAGCGCGACTTTCGGGTGCTTGACCATGAGGTCAAAAGTTTCCAGCGTTGGCTTGATCACAGTGGTCAGCAAATCCGAGATGCCAGTCACCTTGAAAATGGCTTCGTTGTAAGCACGAATCGCAATCGCAGCACACTTGGCGGCGCTCGGGTGCGTGTTGTAAACAACGGCGTTGCCTGCGGCGATCATGTTGATCGCGTTACCCGTGAGAGTCGGCACGCTGTGTGTGGAAGGGGTGATGGCTCCGATCACTCCCCACGGCGCGGCGTCGATGATGGTCAGACCGTTGTCGCCGCTAAAAGCCGTCCGCTCCAGATATTCGACTCCGGGAACCAGATCGCCACAGATTTTCAATTTGCCGATCTTGTGGTCTTCGCGGCCGATCTTCGTCTCGGCGAACTCGATCTTGCCCCATTCCTCGGCTTTCTCCACGCACAAGCGGCGGATCTCCGCGAGGGCTTGCTTGCGGCCATGCATGCCGAGTTCACTTAGCTTCGCAAACGAGCGGTGCGCGGCTTCGACGGCGTCTTCCATTTTCTCATACACACCATACTGAGTGTGAGAGAAACCGCCGGTTCTGGCGGCTCCGTTTTGGGACTGCAAACGGATGAGCACTTCGCTCACCACTTTGGAAACGAGATTCTCGTCAATCGTGGCCATGGATCAGATTCTAATTTGGAGGACGCGCGTCAGTGCGCGCGATAGAGCAGGTTTTTTCCGAGATCGACGGTGTCGACAATGCCGATCACCACCGCATCGACGGGTGAGTTCTTGTCGTCGGCAGCCAGCCGGGCCGAGCTGCCCTGGACCACCAGGACGACTTCCCCTTCGCCCGCGCCGAGCGTGTCCACGGCGACGAGCGTGCTCGTGCCGGGACGAAATTCGCGCGCTGCCGGAGAATCGACCACAAGGGGACGGACCACGAGGAACTTGCTCCCCGTCATCTTTGCATTCTTCTTGGACGCGACGATGCTGCCTTCTACGCGGGCGAGGATCATTTATTTGGCCTTGGGAAGAACGGCGGTGAGATCGCCATGCGGACGGGCGATAACAGCGACGCTCACGACTTCGCCGAGGGATTGCGCGGCAATTTTGCCGGCTTCGGTTGCGGCTTTCACAGCGGCGACATCGCCGGTGACAGCGACGGTCACGAGGGCGTTGCCGACCTGGACCATGGGGCCGACGAGTTCAACGTTGGCGGACTTGAGCATCGCATCCGTCGCTTCGACGAGTGCAGTGAGGCCGCGGGTTTCGATCATTCCGATTGCTTGTTGTGCCATAATAATGGGTGTTGCGTTAAGCTGAGGTTTTGGAGAGTTTTTGCCACGCGTTGCGGGCGATGATGATTTCTTCATTGGTGGGGATTACGCGCACTTCGATCTTGGAGCGCGGAGTGGAAATAACAGCCTCGACGGCCTTCGTGTTTCGGTTGGCCTCCGGGTCAAGTTCGAGACCGCAGAAGTCGAGGTTGGCGCACACTTGTTCGCGCAAAGCAGCCTCGTTTTCGCCGATGCCGGCGGTGAAAATCAGAACGTCCGCCCCGTTCATTTCGACCAGGAACTGGCCGATGTATTTGCGGATGCTGCCCGTAAAAATATTGAGCGCGGTGGCAGCGTTTGCACTGCCCGATTCCGCTGCGTTCACGAGATCGCGCACGTCGCCGGAAGGCAGCCCGGACATCCCTTTGAGGCCCGATTGCGTGGTGAGCGCTTTCTCCACCGCGTCGATGCCGAGGCCGAGATCGCGGGCAAGATAGATGAGGGCGAAGACGTCGAAGTCCCCCACCCTGTTGTTCTGCGGCAGACCGCTCTGCGGGGTCATGCCCCAGCTCGAATTGATCGCGACGCCGTCGCGAACACAGGCAATCGAGGAACTGCCGCCGAGATGGCACGAAATCATCCGCCCCGACTTGGTGCCGCGCAATTCCGCCGCGCGTTGGGTCACATAGCGGTGGCTCGCTCCGTGGAAGCCGTGGCGCTGAATGCCATATTTACTTTCCCATTCGAGCGGCACCGGGTAGCGTCGGTTTTCCAGCGGCACTTCATCATAGAAGGCCGTCTCGAACGTGCCGATGCAGGGAAGCTCGGGGTGGCAGGCGTGGAAGCTGCGCACCGCCGCGATGTAAGGCGGATTGTGGGCTGGAAGCAAGGTATTCACTTCTTCCATGGCGCGCAGCACCTTCTCGTCGAACAGTTGAGTGCCCGAGATGCCACGCGCCATCACCGGCTTGAAGCCGACCGCGGCCAGGTTTTTAAACCCGCCGAGGATTTTTTCCACAAACGCAATAGCCGCCGAATAATCCGGAAACGCAGCCGCGCCCTTCTGCTCCGGCTCGTTGCCGAGCTGGTATTTGAAGGTCGAATCCGCGCTGCCGATGCGCTCCATGCCGCCTTTGGCGAGCACGCGTTCATCGGGCATCTCGATCAAGCGGAACTTGAAGGAGGTGCTGCCGATGTTGGCAACAAGGATTTGGTTCGGTTTCACGAAAAAGTTCGGCGGTTCAGACGAATTACTTGGCGGTGCTAACGACCTTGCCGGAAATGAACTTTCCGAGCTTGGCGAGGTCGTCGTGCGGACGAGGGATGACGTGAACGGCGACGACTTCGCCGAGCGCGCTCGCTGCAGTGGCTCCGGCTTCGACGGCGGCCTTGACGGCGGCCACGTCGCCGCGAATGAAGACGCTGACGTTGCCCGATCCGATTTTGTCCCAGCCGATCAACTCGACGTTGGCGGCTTTCAACATGGCGTCGGTCGCTTCAAACTGCGCAACGAGGCCTTTGGTTTCGATGGTTCCGAGTGCTTGTCCTGCCATAATAGTAAGTAGGTAA